>NZ_JBNCKS010000011.1:0-134770 GCF_049841635.1 Micromonospora sp. DT44
ACCAGGCCACCACCAGTATCAACATCATCAGCCCGGACCCTTGACGACCACACCCACCGCCTAACTGAACGGCGTTGCCTCTAGCTGAGCGTCGGCGTCACCGAGGCCGGTCAGGATACCGAGGGTGAGCAGCTCCCGGTCCCGGCGCGCGAGTTGGGGCCGGACGTAGAGATCCCCGTACGACCAGGCGACGGAGCGACGGCTGAGCTCGGGTGATACGTCGGCGAGGGCTTCCAGGAGCTTCTGCCCGGCGCCGCCGTCGGCCTGCCGCAGGGCCTCAAGACCCCGCTCGTACTGTTCGTCCCCCGCCATGGTCACGCCCTACTTTCGCCCGGTCGTCCTGTCGGCTGGACCGGCGGGTACCCGTGACCGTGCCGGACAAACGGCTTGCGTCCCGCGCTCAGTCGCTACGGGGAGCGGCCGGGAAGCTCGAAGAAGTCGTCCTTGACGCTGCTGAGCAGAAGACGTCGACATCGAGGACCAGGTCGCTCCTGCCTTCTTCGGTCCAGAGGTCGACCAGGGAGCGCCAGCGATCGCCGAACCATAATGCAACTGATGTGTTCCAGGATTCGTCCGGCGGGGTGATCAGCGTGACAGCGCCGTAGTTGGCAACCGCCTGGAGGCATTCTTGCGAGATTTCGGCAGGAACTGGGTCTACTGGCGGTAGACCTGCGCCGATGGCGGCGTCTCGTCGCACCAGCGAGTCGACGAGGGCCTTAAGCGTTGGCCGCCAAGATGCTGGCGAGACTCTGGCCAGCCAGGCGTTGGGCGAACATCCACCGCGCTGGCCCCGGGCGGCCCGGTCGCGTGCCGGCGGCTACGGGCGTTGCCGGGGTCGGCGAGGCGCGTCACGGTGCCGGGTGGGATGCCGAGGCCGGCGCACGCTTGGCCCGCTGGATCTGCGCGTAGACGTGGGTCCGTAGCTCGGTGAACCGGGGCAGCGCCCGGGTGGTGAGCTGATCGCGTTCCCGCGGGAGGTCGATCACGAGGTCTTCCTGCACCCGGGTCGGCGAGTGGGACAGGACGAGCACGCGCTGGCCCAGATACACGGACTCGTCGATGTCGTGCGTCACGAACACAGTGGAGATACCGCGGTTCAGGTGCAGGTCGCGTACGAGGTCCTCCAGGTCCGCGCGGGTCTGCGCGTCCACCGCCGCGAACGGCTCGTCCATGATCAGCACTTCGGGCCGGTACGCGATGGCGCGCGCGATGGCCACCCGTTGCTGCATCCCACCGGAGAGCTGCCACGGATGGCTGCGTGCCGACTGCGGCAGTCCGACCGCGTCGAGGGCGTCGGCGACCCTTCGGTCGCGTTCGGCGCGGGAGAGCTTCTGGTGTCGAAGGGGAAACTCCACATTGCCCCGGACCGTCAGCCATGGATAGAGGCTGCGGCCGTACTCCTGGAACACCACTGCCATCGCCGGGCTCGGGCCCGTCACCGGAGATCCCTCCATGGTGACGTGGCCGCTGGTGGGCCGCAGCAGCCCGGCGAGGCATTTCAGGAGCGTGGTCTTTCCGCAGCCCGACGGGCCGACGACGCACAGCAGTTCGCCGGGCATCATGGTGAAACTGAGATCCGCGATCGCCTCGACCTCGCCCCGGCCGGAGGCGTAGACCTTCCGCAAGTTCTCGACCCGCAGCAGCGGACTTGCGTCAGGCACGGGTGACCTCCCTCATTCCGTGGTACCGGCCGGCCTGGTTGGCCGGGTCGTTGGCCCAGGTGAGCGTCTTCTTCATCGCCGCCGAGAAGTCCGCCACCAGAGTGGCGTCGGAGCCTTCAGGTTGCTCGACGTGATCGTGGTCAGGGTGGTGAGTCCGGGAACGGTGGCCTGGTATGGAGCGACCAAGAGAACGTCACCGCGCTTACGCATCTGGGTGATGAACGGCTCGGTCACCCAGGCGGCGTCGATGTTGCCGGCGGCGAGCTGGGCGGGCGCGTCCGGGAAGGCCACCTCGACGAACTTGACCTTGGTGGGATCGCCGCCGTCCTTCTCGACCGCTGCAATGATCGTGACGTCGCCGGCGGCACCCAGGCTGTTCACCGACACCTTGCGTCCGGCGAGCTGGGCCGGCCGGGTGATACCGGACTTCGCGGACGCCACCACGGCGTTGATGTCGTCGCCGTCGGCGTAGGACGACGCGTAGTTGCCGATGATCACCACGCCGAGGTTCTGCAGATCGGCGCGGAACGGGCCGAACGGCTGGCCGATGGCGAAGTCGATGTCGCCGTTGATCATGGCCGGGATGGCCTGGGCGCCGCCCTGTGCGGGCACCACCATCCGGAGGAGTGGGGGCCGGCGAGGAGACGTGAACCCTCCGACCGCATCGATTAGCGTCATGCAGAGCTGATTGATTGTCAAGAATTCCGATAAGGCGACTCGCATTGCGTCCGCAGTGGCCCGACCTCGATGAGAATACGTCGTGACGCGCGACGATTTTGTGACCCAACTGTGCGGTTGGTGGTGCGGCGGAGGAGGGAGCGACGACTTGGCGATCGTGATCGTGGGCGCTGGTATCGGTGGCCTCACCACCGCGCTCAGCCTGCACCGGGCCGGCTTCCGTGACATCGCCGTCTATGAGCGCGCCGACGCGCTGCGCCCACTCGGCGTCGGGATCAATCTGCTCCCGCACGCCGTCCGAGAACTGACCGAATTGGGCCTCGGAGAACGCGTGGAAAGGCTGGGCGCCGCGCCCGGCACACTGGCTTACTACAGCCGGCGCGGTCAGCAGATCTGGAGCGAGCCGCGCGGGCTGGATGCCGGATATCGCTGGCCGCAGCTTTCCGTGCACCGCGGCCGGTTCCAGATGGAACTGCTCGCTGTGGTGCGGGAACGGCTGGACGCCGACGTGGTGCGCACCGGGCACCGGCTCGTCGGCGTCCACGACGGCGTCGCGCGCTTCGCGATGGCAGCGGGAGAGGTGAGCGTCGCGGCCGACCTGATCGTCGGCGCGGACGGCATCCACTCCGCGCTGCGCCGCCACCATCGGCCCGACGAGGGCGAGCCGCTCTGGAACGGGCTGACGCTGTGGCGGGGGACGGCCCGGGCGCCCGGATTCCTGGACGGGCGAACCATGATCATGGCGGGGGACGCGGAGCAGAAGTTCGTCGCGTACCCGATCGGTCCCGGCGTGATCAACGTCGTGGCCGAGCGGCGCGGCCCCGGTTTCGCCGGACCGAACGCGGACTGGAACCGGACGTCGACCCCGCGCCGGTCGTCGCGCTCTTCGCGGACTGGCGGTTCCCGTGGCTCGACGTGCCGGAACTGTTGGCCGCCGCCGACGAGATCCTGGAATACCCCATGGTGGACCGCGATCCGATCGACACGTGGACCCACGGCAACACCACGCTGCTCGGCGACGCGGCCCACCCGATGTATCCGAACGGTTCCAACGGGGCGTCGCAGGCGATCCTGGACGCGCGTACCCTCGTCTTCCACCTCGCCACCGCGCCGACGGTCCCGGCGGCGCTGGAGGCCTACGAGGCGGACCGGCGGCCCGCGACCACCGCGCTCGTTCTGAGCAACCGGTGGCAGGGCCCGGAACAGGTGATGGTGCTCGCCCGCGAGCGCGCGCCGGACGGGTTCGCGCACATCCACGACGTCATCCCGCCGGACGAGCTGACCGAGATCGCCACCGGCTACAAGAAGGCGGCCGGCTTCCTGCCCGCCGATCTCAACGAACGGGCCTCCCTGACGCCGACGGTCTTCTCCGGTGTCCTGCCGTGACCGGCCCGGAAGCGACCGAACTGGACGCGGCACGCCTGGCCTCGGTCATCTCACCGCTGCGGCGCACGCTGCTCGCCGCCGCCCGGGCCGCCGAGCACCTGCCGGAGATCCCGGATGCGCAGATCGAGATCGTGCGGGCGTTGCCCCGGGGCACCGTGGCCGGCCCCGGTGAGCTGGCCGAGCGGCTGCGCCTGAGCCGATCCACGGTCAGCAACCTGCTCACCGCGATGGAGGGCAACGGCCTGGTCGAGCGCCGTCCCCGTCCCGGCAACCACCGTCACGTCGACGTCCTGGCCACCCCGAAGGCCCTCGACCTGTTCGACCGCTTCGACCTCGCGAGCGGAGACCTGGTCGCCCGCGCCGCGGCCACGCTGCCGGCGGCGGACCGCGCGGCCCTCGCCGCCGCGGTGCCCGCGCTGGAACGCCTCCGCGACGCCCTCGCGAACGCCAAGGACACTTCATGAGTACGCGCCGAGCCGCCGGTCGGGACGCCGTGACCGCCCCGCCGGTTCCCGGGCTGGAAGCCGCGTTCGAGGTGGAGGTGCGGCTGGGCGCGCTGGAGGACCACGGGATGACCCGTGCCGGTCACCGTCGCGTGGTGCCTGTTGTCGGCGGCCGGGTCACCGGTCTGTTCGAGGCCGACATCCTGCCCGGCGGCGCCGACTGGCAGGTGGTTCGCCCCGATGGCGCGATCGAGATCGACACGCGCTACTCGGCGCGTACCGTCGACGGCGGTCACGTCTACCTGCGTACGTTCGGCGTCCGCAGCGGCCGCGCGGAGGTCCTCGAGGCGTTGCTGCGCGGCGACGCCGTCGACCCGTCCGCGTACTACTTCCGCCTGGGCGTACGACTGGAGACGTCGGTGCCCGCGCTGGCCGTCCTGGAGCAGTCCGTCTTCGTGGCGTCGGCGATCCGCGAGGCCGACCGGGTGCGCTACACCGCCTACCGCGTCACGTAGCTGTTCCCGCCCAGGGCTGCGACAGGGCGCGCTTGTCGGGCTTGCCGCGGGGAGCCACTGGCACCCGGTCGTTCGACTGGATGGTCCGGGGGGCCGACGGTTCCCCGAGCGTCTGCGCCACCACCGCACGCAGCCGCTCGGCAGCAGGCACGCGACCGGAGCTTGGGTACCTCGCCGGGTATCCGCCGGTGTGGCTTTCTGTGGCGCACCTCTTGACTTCCCCTGAAGTCGGGCGTAAACAAAGCACAAGCAAAACGAAACGGCGGTGAAACAACACGATGTACGCCGAAGAACGACAGCAGGAGATCCTTCGCATCGCCCGGGACGTGGGCCGGGTCGAGGTGGCTGGCCTGGCCGATGGGCTCAACGTGACGTCGGAGACCATCCGTCGCGATCTCACCATCCTGGAGCGGGCCGGGGTGCTGCGCCGCGTCCACGGTGGAGCGATTCCGGTCGAACGGCTCGGGTTCGAGCCCGCGCTGGCGGCGCGTGACGCGGTGCTCATCGAGGAGAAGGAGCGCATCGCCAAGCTCGCCCTGAGCGAGGTGCCGGAGGAGGGCGCGATCATTCTCGACGCCGGCACCACCACCGCCCGACTGGCCCAGCTGCTGCCGGTCGACCGGGAGCTGACCGTCGTGGTCAACTCGCCGGTCATCGCCACGACCCTCAGTACCTATGCCAACCTCAACGTCCTGCTGTTGGGTGGACGGGTCCGGGGGAAGACCCTGGCGACCGTCGACGACTGGGCGCTGTCGCCGTTGGCGGACCTCTACGTCGACGTCGCGTTCATCGGGACCAACGGCATCTCGGTCGAGCGTGGGCTGACCACCCCGGACCCGTCCGAGGCGGCGGTGAAGCGGGCGATGGTCCGGGCGGCCCGCCGCACGGTGCTGGTCGCCGATCACACCAAGCTCGGCAACGACTATCTGGCCCGGTTCGCTGAGCTGGCCGACGTCGACCTGCTCGTCACCGACAGCCGTGCCGACCTCGACCTGGTTGGTGACCTGGAATCCGCAGGCGTTCGGGTGGTACGCGCATGAGAGCGGGCCGGGCATGATCGTTACCGTCACCCTCAACCCCAGCCTCGACCGGGCCGTGGAGGTCGACTCGCTCACCCGGGGCGAGGTCATCCGGGCTGCTACGGCCCACCTTGACCCCGGCGGCAAGGGCGTCAACGTATCCCGTGCCCTGCTGGCCAACGGCGTGCCGTCGGTAGCCGTGTTGCCCTCCGGCGGTGACGAGGGCAGCCAGCTCATCCGCCTGCTCGAGGCGGAGGGTGTGGAGGTCCTCGCCGTGTCGATCTCCGGAAGGACCCGTTCCAACATCACCCTGGCCGAGCCCGACGGCACGGTCACCAAGATCAACGAGCCTGGTCCGGCCATGTGCCGCGCCGAGTTTGACGAGGTGACCGACCGTGTGCTCGCCCGCGCCAGCGGTGCCGACTGGCTCGTGCTGTGCGGCAGCGTCCCGCCCGGCCTGCCCGCCGACGCCTACGCGCAGTTGTGCCGCAAGCTGCGCGCTGCCGGCGTCAGGGTCGCCGTCGACACCAGCGGCCCTGCCCTGCGCGAGGCCGCCCTTGCCGGCGCGACCCTGCTCAAGCCCAACCGCGACGAACTGGCCGAGGTGGTCGGCATCCCGCTGAAGGACCTCGGCGATGTGGTCGATGCCGCTCAACGCCTACGGGCATGGGGAGCCGGCACCGTGGTGGCCAGCCTCGGCGCTGACGGCGCCGTCCTGGTCAACGCCGAAGGGGTCCGCACCGGCACCTGTCCGGTCGCCCGGCCCCGTAGCACCGTCGGTGCCGGCGACGCGCTGCTCGCCGGGTTCCTCGCTGCGGGCGCGGAGGGTGCCGCCGCCCTGGCCGAGGGCCTGGCCTGGGGCGCCGCCGCGGTGAGCCTGCCCGGCAGCCGGATGCCCGGCCCGGCGGACCTGTTTCGCCACGACGTCACCATCCACCCCTAGCCGGACGATCTTCCCCCGCGGCCATCTGGACGCCCCTCGTGAAGGAGATAACCCCCGTGACTTCCTCTTCCTACACACCAGAAGTCAAGGGCCAAGGTGCCCGAGCCGCGGTGCAACGCCTCGGTGGCTACCTGGCCGCGATGGTCATGCCCAACATCGGCGCGTTCATCGCCTGGGGCCTGATCACCGCACTGTTCATCCCGACCGGCTGGATCCCTAACAAGACCCTGGCCGAACTGGTCGGCCCGATGATCAGCATCCTGCTACCGGTGCTCATCGGCTACACCGGCGGCCGGTTGGTCCACGGCCAGCGCGGTGCGGTCGTGGGCGCGGTGGCGACCATGGGCCTCGTCGTCGGCGCGGATGTGCCGATGATCCTCGGCGGGATGATTATCGGACCGCTCGCGGCCTATGTCCTCAAGCTCTTCGACGGCCTGATCGAAAACAAGGTCCGTCCCGGCTTCGAGATGCTGGTTGACAACTTCAGCGCCGGCATCATCGGCGCCGCGATGGCCATCGGCGGTGTCTTCGGCATCGGCCCGGTCGTCGAATGGCTCACCAAGCAGGCCGGCTCGGGCGTCGACTGGCTCGTCGGCAAGGACCTGCTGCCGCTGACCTCGGTGCTCGTCGAACCCGCCAAGGTGCTCTTCCTCAACAATGCCATCAACCACGGCGTGTTCGGCCCGCTGGGCATCGCCGAGGCGGCCGACAAGGGCAAGTCGGTCCTGTTCATGATCGAGTCGAACCCCGGCCCCGGCCTCGGTCTGCTGCTCGCCTTCATGGTCTTCGGTCCCCGCGCGCTGCGCCCCAGCGCCCCGGCTGCGATCATCGTGCAGTTCCTCGGCGGCATCCACGAGATCTACTTCCCGTACGTGCTGATGAAGCCGAAGCTGATCCTCGCCATGATCGCCGGAGGTGCGGCCGGCGTCGGCACCTTCGTGATCACCGGTGCGGGCCTGGTCGCCACCCCCTCGCCGGGCAGCATCTTCGCCTTCCTCGCGGTCACCCCCAAGGGTGGCCACGTCGGGGTCATCCTCGGCGTGGTGATCGCCGCCGCCGTCACCTTCGCGGTCGCCTCGGCGCTGCTCGGCTTCGGCCGTGGCGAGCCCGCCGCGGACGCACTCGGCCCGGAGGAGGAGACGGTCCGCCCGGACGAGGAGACGGTTGTCCGCCCCGACGAGGAGAAGGTCGTCAACACCGACGAGGCCCTCGACAAGCCGGCGAAGCAGGAGGTCTGAGCACATGTCCACCATCAACGGCACCGAGATCAAGAAGGTCGTCGTCGCCTGCGACGCCGGCATGGGCAGCAGCGTGATGCTGGCCAGCCAACTTCGGCGGCAACTGGCGAAGAACGCCGTGACCGTCGAACACACGCCGGTCAACTCGATCCCGGCGGACGCAGACGTGGTCATCTGCCACCAGGGGCTCGCCGCGCGGGCCCGGGTCAGCGCGCCTGACAAGGTGATCGTGCCGATCCAGGTGTTTATCGGCGACCCGGCCGTCACCAGGGTCGTGAACGCGGTGCAGCGCGGTGGTGAGCTGAGTGGCTGAGATGCTGGCCCGTGACGCGATCCGGCTCGACGAGCGGGCCGGATCGCGGGACGAGGCGATTAGCCGCTGCGGCGCGGTACTCGTCGAGGTCGGCGCGGTCGCCCCGGCGTACGTGGACGCGATGCTCGCCCGCGAGCAGAGTGTCTCCACGTACATCGGGGAGGGCGTCGCCATCCCGCACGGCACGCTGAACAGCAAGGAGTCGGTCCAGCGCGACGCCCTCGCGGTGCTGCGCTTCCCAGACGGCGTCGACTGGGACGGCTTCGACGTGCGGGTCTGCGTCGCCATCGCCGCGGCCGGCGACGGACACGTGGACATCCTGGCCCAGCTCGCCTCGGTGCTGATGGACCCGGCGCAGGCGCAGCGGCTACGAGAGTCCACGAGTGTCGATGACGTGATCACTATCCTCGAAGGGAAGCCCTCGTGAAGGTTGTTCGATTCCACGCACCCGGTGACGTCCGCATCGAGGACGCGCCCGAGCCCACACCGGGCCCCGCCGACGTGAAGATCCGCGTCCGCGCATGCTCCACCTGCGGCACCGACGTGAAGATCTCCCGCTTCGGCCACCACCACATCGCCCCGCCGCGCGTCATGGGCCACGAGATCGCCGGCGAGATCACCGAAGTCGGTGGCGACGTCACGGGCTGGCGGCCGGGGGACCGGGTCCAGGTCATCGCCGCCATCCCGTGCGGTGACTGCGCCGAGTGCCGGCGCGGCCGGATGACCGTGTGCCCCAACCAGGTGTCGATGGGATACCACTTCGACGGCGGGTTCGCCGAATACCTGGTCGTGCCGCACAACGTCCTCGCCGTCGACGGGCTCAACCGGATCCCCGAGGGACTCAGCTTCGCCGAGGCGTCCGTCGCCGAGCCCCTCGCCTGCGTCCTCAACGGCCAGAACCTCGCCGATGTGGGGAAGGGCGACGACGTGGTCGTCGTGGGCTCCGGGCCGATCGGCTGCCTGCATGTCCGCCTGGCCCGCTCGCGCGGCGCGGCCCGGGTGTTCCTCGTCGACCTCAACCGCGAACGCCTCGACCTGGCCGCCAACCTGGTCCAGCCGGACGCGGCGATCTGCGGCGCCGAGACCGACGTCGTCGACGCGGTGCTCAAGCTCACCGAGGGCCGGGGTGCCGACGTCGTCATCACCGCCACGGCCGCCGGCGTCGCCCAGGAGCAGGCGGTACAGATGTCCGCGCGGCAGGGCCGGATCAGCTTCTTCGGCGGTCTGCCGAAGGACAAGCCCGTCATCTCCCTGGACTCCAACCTCGTGCACTACCGCGAACTGACCATCGTCGGTGCCAACGGCTCCAGCCCGGAGCACAACAAGGAAGCGCTGCGACTCATCGCCAGCGGATCCGTGCCGGTTGCCGACCTCATCACCCACCGCCTGCCGCTCGACCGCGCCCTCGACGCCTTCGGCATCGTGGCGCGCGGCGAAGCGATCAAGGTGACCATCGAACCTTAGGAGGATCCGTTGCCCACCAGAACAGTCCTCGTCGGCTCCGCCAGCGGGCTGCACGCCCGCCCGGCGGCGCTGTTCGTCGCGGAGGCGGCGAAGCAGCCGGTGCTGGTCACCATCCGCACCAGCGACAAGAAACCCGTACCGGCCCGCAGCATGCTCGCCGTGCTGTCGCTCGGCGCCAAAAAGGGCACCGAGGTCACCCTGGAGGCTGACGGCGACGACGCGCAGGCCGCCGTCGACACCCTGGCCGACCTCCTCGAACGCGATCTCGACGCCGTCGATGCGTGAACTTCGGGGAATCGGGGCCAGCCCCGGTGGCGCGGCGGGGCCGGTCTACCGGCTGGCCCCGCCGCCGGCCCTGCCGCCGTTGGCGGGGACCGTTGATCCCGACACGGAGAAGGCAACAGTCCGGGCAGCGGTCCTCGCCGTCGCCACCGAGCTGACCCGCCGCGCCGACACGACCCGGGACGCGACCGCCGCCGACGTACTGCGCGCGCAGGTCATGATGGCGCAGGACGAGACGCTCGTCGACGCGGCCGACATCGCCATCGACGGCGGTGCGGACGCCCCGCACGCGATCACCGACGTGCTCGCCGAACACCGGGCCGCCTTCGAAGCCGCAGGCGGGTACCTCGCCGAGCGGGTCAGCGACCTCGACGACCTGCGGGACCGCCTCATCGCGGCATGTCTGGGAATGCCGATGCCGGGCGTGCCGAACCCTGGCCATCCGTACCTGCTCATCGCCCGCGACCTGGCGCCCGCCGACACTGCCGGCCTCGAACCGGATCTGGTCCTGGGTCTGGTCACGGCCGACGGCGGGCCGACCAGCCACACCGCGATCCTGGCCCGGACACTCGGTATCCCGGCCGTGGTTCGCTGTGCGGGCATCCTGGACCTGGCCGACGGCGAGTTGGCAAGTCTCGACGGCGCGAGCGGCGTCGTGGTGGCCGGAGTTTCCGCCCAGACGGTGACCACTGTCAACGCGGACCGGCTCGCGGAGATCGAACGCCGCACCCGCTCCCAAGGCCCGGGGCGGACCGCGGACGGCCATCCCATCGCACTCCTGGCCAACATCGGCTCCGCTCGCGACCTCACCGGCGAGGTGGAAGGCGTCGGATTGTTCCGCACCGAGCTGCTCTACCTCGACCGCAACGACCCGCCGTCGCACGAAGAGCAGGTTGCCGCGTACCGCGACGTCTTCGCCGCGCTGCCCGGCCGCAGGATCGTCGTGCGCACCCTCGACGCCGGCGCCGACAAGCCGCTGCCGTTCCTGCGTCTCGCCGAGGAACCCAACCCCGCGCTGGGCATCCGCGGCCTGCGGATCGCGCGGCAGACGCCGTCGGTGCTCAGTACGCAGTTGGCCGCGATCGCGGCGGCGGCTGCGGCGGCGGACGCCCACGTGTGGGTGATGGCGCCGATGGTGGCCACGGCGGCGGAGGCGGCCGCGTTCACCGAGTCCTGCCGCGAGCACGGCCTGCCAACCGCCGGCGTGATGATCGAGGTGCCGGCCGCGGCCCTGCGTGCCAGCCAAGTGCTGTGCCACGCGGACTTCTTGAGCATCGGCACCAACGACCTCAGCCAGTACACGTTCGCCGCCGACCGCATGTGCGGCGACCTCGCCGACCTGCTCGACCCGTGGCAGCCCGCGCTGATCGCGCTCCTCGCCTCCTGCGCGGCAGCCGGCGTCGAGGCGGGCAAGCCAGTCGGTGTGTGTGGAGAGTCGGCCGCGGATCCCGATTTCGCCCTGGTATTGGCAGGCCTGGGCATCACCAGCCTGTCCATGGCACCCCGCAGCATCCCGGCGGTGCGCGAGTCCCTGGCCGCACACACCCTGGACGAGTGCCGCCAGATCGCCGAGGCCGCCCTCGCCGCCCCCAGCCCGGAGGCAGCCCGGGCGGCGGCATCCGGTGCCTCGCGCCGACTCCCGTTGGGCGGCGGCACCGGATCGCCGTCGTGATGAGGGCTTGGCGACACGGCGTGTTCAGGTGCGCAGCAGCGGTAGCAGTTGCTCGCCCTGACGCCTGATCTCGCCCAGGTAGGGCGTGTCGGAGAGCACGAAGTGGGTGACGCCGAGCCGCTCGTATTTGCGCAGCGAGCTCGCCACGTCCTCGGGGGAGCCGACCAGCCAGGTGGTGCCCGCTCCGCCGCCACCGAACCTGCCGGGGGCGGTGTAGAGGTTATCGTCGAGGACCTCTCCGCGTGCGGCGAGGTCGAGCAGGCGGCGCTGGCCGACGGCGGTCCGCCACCTGTGTTCGCGGACGACACCGGCGCCCTTGGCCATGGCGGCAACCTTGGCTTCGGCGTCGGCCCAGGCCTGTTCGGTGGTGTCCCGCACCAGCGAGGTGACCCGTAGCCCGAATTCCAGCGGAGCGTGTTCGCGTCCCAGCTTCTCGCTGAGCTGCTTGAGTCGCTCGATCCGCTCGGCCACGCCGTCGAGGGGCTCGCCCCAGAAGAGCTGGACGTCGGCTTCGGTGGCGGCCACCTCTTCGGCGGCGGGGGAGGCGCCGCCGAAGTAGAGCCGGGGGTGTTGGCGCTGGCCGTGGACGATCGGTCGCAGCGCCAGGGTGGAGCCGGTGACGGTGAAGTGCTCCCCCTGGTAGGTGACGTTCTCCTGGGTCCACAGCTTGCGCACGATCTGCAGGAATTCCCGCGTACGGGCGTAGCGGTGGGCCGGGTCGCTCTCGCCGTCGCCGTACGCGGCCAGGTCGTCCTTGCCCGAGACGATGTTGATGAGCGTGCGGCCCTGGCTGAGGTGGTCGAGGGTCGCGGCGGCGGAGGCGAAGTTGGCGGGCCGCCAGTAGCCGGGTCGGATCGCGATCAGCGGCTGGAACGTGGTCGTCCGGGCGGCGAGGGCGGTGGCCACGGTGAAGGTGTCGGGCCGGCCCCAGCCGGTCCCGATGAGCGCGCCGCCCCACCCGTGCTCCTCCAGAGCCCTGGCGTGGCGTGGTGGGTGAGGGTTTCCAGGCTGTTGTGGTTGTCGGTCACGTCGTCGCCGCGGTGGCCGGGCTGGACCTGGTTCGGGATGTACCAGAGGAACTCGAGGCTCATCAGAGGGTCTCCCCGCTTCGGGGGCGGAACGGCGACAGCCGTCCCGCCCCGATGGGTTCGGTCAGCGGAACAGCTGTCGTGCGTTGCGGACCGCGTGCGCGGCGACGTCGCGGCCGAGCCGGACGCCGGCCTCGTCCGCGCTACGGGTGTGGATGCCCGACCACACCCGGGCGTCGACGTTCTCTTTGGTGGGTCGCCGCCAGTCCCGGTAGGTCCGGGTAGCGCCGGGAAGGCTCGGGCTGCTGATGGTGTACGGCTCCCGGGCCTGCGGCCCCAGCAGGGCGGTGAGCACCTGCTCGGCGGCGCCGGAGTAGGTGTTGTGCCCGCTCGGGTAGTCCGGATGCGGCGGCGTCGCGTGCAGGGGCGCCCAGGCGGGATCCTCTCCTGCGCCGGCCCGGACGGCGGTGACCGGTCGCCAGCGGAGGTAGGCGTACTTGGCGTCGGAGGTCGCGATCTGGGTGTCGACGAGCGCGACGTGGAAGATAGCCACGAGGCTCGCCCGCCCGGCGACCGGCCCGGTGGACTGCGCGAGCGCGGCGCGCAGGATCCCGGTGTAGAGGGTCAGTGAGGCGCCGAGCCAGAAGGTCGCCGTGTCGGTCTGCTGCGGTGTGCGTACCGCGCTGTCCACAGCCCCGTACGCCCGGACCTCGGCGAGGTCCGCCCGGTAGCGCTCCGAGTCCAGCGCGGGCGGTGGACCGGGCCGGTACCGGTCCGGGCGGTCGAGCAGGAACGGCCGGGCAAAGCGGTTTCCGGCCTGCTGAGCGGGGGAGAAGCTCGGTGGGGTGGGCTCCCAGATGCCCGGGCCTGGTTCGGGGTTCGGATACGCCGGATTGACGGAGGCGGGGTCGAGCCCGTCGCCCGTCCGCTGGGCCAGCAGCGAGCGTGCTTCGGCACGGCCGACGGACGTGCCCCGGTCCTTGGCCCGTCCGTCGGGGATCCGGTCCAGTGTGGTCCGCAGTGCCGTGTCGAGCGCGGCAGCGTCCTCGGGAATCAGGCTGCTCAGCGCGGTGTGGACGGCGGACGCGAGTGCGGCATCCTGGTAGTGGCGGGGGTCTCCGGTGGGCGCGGTGCGGGTGGCGCGGGCGGCAGCGAGCCAGCTGATCGCCCACGCGCGGTTGTTGGTGACCTGCGGCCGGGTGCCGGTCGCGACGGCGGCAGCGGTGGCGTCGTACCACGCCAGAGCGGTGTCGGTCGTGGTGGCGGCGGCGGCCGGCACGGCGGGAAGGCCGGCGACCAGCACGGCGGCGGCGATCATCGCCACACCACGGCGCCAGCCGCGGCGGCTCGACAGGATCATGATGCGATGGCTCCTCGCGTGGGAAGGGTGGAACGGGAGGGAAGGCGGCGTGCTCGGCTGCTCATCGGGCCGGTCCGGCGGCATGTGGCGTCGTCCCGCCGCGTCGGCGGTTGGCCGGATCGGTCAGCGACGGCGGCTGGTAGCCGGCGTCGGCGGGGTTCAGGGTGGTGCCGGGCGGGACGATGGCGTCGATGCGGGCGAGTACGTCCTCGGACAGGGTCACCTTGGCGGCGCCGAGCTGTGACTCCAGGTGCGCCAGGGTGCGCGGTCCGATGATCGCCGGCGTGACCGCGGGGTGTTCGAGGACGAAGGCGATCGCGAGGTGTATGAGGGAGAGCCCGGCCTCGTCGGCGAGTGTGGCCAGTTCGTCGACGGCGGTCAGCTTGGCGGCGTTGGCGGGCAGGGTCGGGTCGAACCGGGCCGGGAGCCGTTCGGCGCGTCCGGAGATCGGCGCTGTCAGGCCGGAGTGGTAGCGGCCGGAAAGCCACCCGCCCGCCAGCGGGCTCCATGGAATGACCGCCAGCCCGTACCGCTGGGCCACCGGTAGCACCTCGCGCTCGATGCCGCGGGCCAGAATCGAGTACGGCGGCTGCTCGCTGACCACCCGCTCCCTGCCGCGCCGTTGCGCGATCCACTGCCCCTCGACGATCGCGGACGGCTTGAACGTGGACGTGCCGATGTAGCGGATCTTGCCCTGGCGTACCAGGTCGGTGAGCGCGCCGAGGGTTTCGTCGAAGTCGGTCTCGGGCTCCGGCCGGTGTGCCTGGTAGAGGTCGATCCAGTCGGTGCCCAGCCGGCGCAGGCTGTTCTCCACCGATCGGACGATCCAGCGGCGTGAGTTGCCGCGGTGTTGCGGGTTGTCACCGACCTGGCCGTGGAACTTGGTGGCCAGGAAGACGTCGTCGCGCCGCCCGCCCGCGAGGGCCTTTCCGACGATCTCCTCGGACTCGCCGTTGGAGTAGATGTCTGCGGTGTCGATGGCGTTGATGCCCTCGTCGAGGGCCCGGTGGATGATCCGGATGCCGTCCTCGTGGTCCGGGTTGCCCCGTTGTCCGAAGTTCATCGCGCCCAGGGTCAGGGAGCTGATGCGGACGCCGGTGCGTCCGAAGGGCCGTTGGTCGACCATGACTTCTCCTTGGTGGTGGGTCAGCGGGACGCGGTGGTGAGCTGCCGCGTGAACTGGTTCGTCGGTCGGGTCAGCCCGTAGTGCTCGCGCAGGGTGGTCCCGGTGTATTCGGTGCGGAACAGCTTGCGGCGTTGCAGGATCGGCACGACGTGGTCGACGAACGTCTCCAACCCGGACGGCAGCACGGGAGGCATGATGTTGAAGCCGTCGGCCGCGCCGCCGCGGTACCACTGCTCGATGGCATCGGCGACGTGCTCAGGCGTGCCGGCGAAGGTGCGGTGCCCGCGCCCGCCGCCGGGCCGGCCGATGAGTTGGCAGACGGTCAGGCGTTCACGCCGGGCCAGGGTGACGATCAGCGTGTACCTGCTCTTGGCGCCCTCGATCTCGTCCTCGCTCGGCAGGTCGGCGGGGAGTTCCCGGTCCAGGTCGAGGTCCTCCGGCGCGACCCGCAACGTGGTGGCGAGCTGTTGCCGGGCGTACTCCGGTTTGATCAACCGGTCCAACTCCTCCTCCAGCGCGCGGGCCTCGGCCTCGGTGGCCCCGATCGCTGGCACGATGCCCGGCAGGATCTTGATGGTGTCCGGGTCGCGGCCGACCTGCGCGGCACGCTGTTTGAGGTCGCGGTTGAACGCCTGCGCCTCGCCGAGCGTCTGCTGCGCGGTGAAGACGGCCTCCGCGTGGCGGGCGGCCAGGTCCTTGCCGTCCTCGGACGACCCGGCCTGCACCAGCAGCGGATAGCCCTGGGGTGAGCGCGGGACGTTGAGTGGGCCGGCCACCTTGAAGTACCGCCCGGAGTGCTCCGGCGGATAGAGCAGCTCGTCGTCGCCCCACCGCCCGGCTTCCTTGTCGCCGAGCGGCGCGGCGTCGTCCCAGCTGTCCCAGAGTTTCTGGGACACCTCGATGAACTCGGCTGCCCGCTCGTACCGGTCCCGGTGCGCCGGCAGGTCGTCCAGGTTGAAGTTCCGGGCGGCCTTCTCGCCAGCGGTGGTGACGATGTTCCAGCCGGCCCGGCCGCCACTGGCGTGGTCCAGCGAGGCGAAGCGGCGGGCCAGGTTGAACGGCTCGTTGTACGTCGTCGACGCCGTCCCGATGAGCCCGATGTGGCTCGTCGCTCCGGCCAGGGCGGTGAGCAGTACGGTCGGTTCCAACGTGCCGCCCGGCCGTCGACCGATGCTGTTCCACAGCACCGGGCTGTCGGCGAGGAACAGGGAGTCGAGCTTGCCGCGCTCGGCGATGCGGGCCAGGCGCGTGAAGTGTTCGACGTCGGTCTGCGCGAACGGGTCGCTGTCGGGCAGGCGCCAGGCGGCCTCGTGGTGGCCGACGCCCATCAGGAACGCGTTGAGGTGCAGCATGGTCATCCTTCTGTCTGGTCGACGCCGAGCGCCCGCAGCAGGGTTTCGCGGTACGCGAGGAACTGCGGCTGTCGGTACGACCTCGGGGCGGGCAGGTCGATGGCGAGGTCGACGGCGATCCGCCCGCTGTCCAGCAGCAGCACGCGGTCCGCGAGAATGATGGCTTCGTCGACGTCGTGGGTCACGAGCAGCACCGTGGGTCGGTGCCGGGCATGCAGCACGCGCAGCAGGGCGTGCATGCGTAGCCGGGTCAGCGCGTCCAGCGCGCCGAACGGCTCGTCGGCGAGCAGGAGGTCCGGTTCGGACACCAGCGCCCGGGCCAGCGTCACCCGTTGCTGCTCGCCGCCGGACAGCTCATTGGGCCAGGCCCGTTCCCTGCCGGCGAGACCGGCCTCGGCGAGCGCGGCACGGCCGCGTTCGGTGGCGTCCGGCCCGCGCAGGCCGAGGATGACGTTGTCCAGCACGCGCTGCCACGGCAGAAGCCGGGCATCCTGGAAGACGACAGATGACTTTTCCGGTACGTCGATCAGGCCTGAGCCGGTGGCGTCGCCGTCCAGACCGGCGAGCGCACGCAGCATGGTGCTCTTGCCCGAGCCGCTGCGCCCCAGCAGCGCGACGAACTCGCCACTGGTGATCTCCAGGTCGAATCCGTCGAGGATCACCCGGTCCCCGAATCCTCGCGCCAGGCCGTGCACGCGCACGGCGCAGGACGCGGTCAGTCCGCCAGCGTGCGTCGCCACGACAGCGCCCTCCTCTGCGCGAGCCGGACGGTGCCGTCGGACAGCAGCCCGAGCAGTCCGTACAGCACGAGTCCAACGATGATCACGTCGGTCTGGCCGTACTCACGGGCGAGCTCCATCATGTAGCCGATGCCGCTGGTGGAGTTGATCTGCTCGACGACCACCAGGGACAGCCACGCCCCGACGACCGCGAACCGCATGCCGAGTAGGAAGCCGGGCAGGGCGCCGGGCAGCACGATCCGGCGGATGAAGGCGGTACGCCGCAGCCGTAGCGACTCGCCCAGTTCGACGTACCGGCTGTCGATGGTGCGCAGCCCGTTGTGGGTATGTATGTAGACGGGAACGAACACGCCCAGCGTGATGGTGATGACCTTCATCTGCTCGCCGATGCCGAACCAGAGGACGAGCAGCGGGATCAGCGCGAGGGCCGGATGGCCCGCTTGATCTGGACCGGGCCGTCGAGGATGGCCTCGCCCCACCGGCTCAGACCAGCGAGCACGGCCAGCACCGTGCCGACGGCCGTGCCGATGGCGAGGCCCAGGCCGGCCCGTTGAGCGGAGATGGCCAGGTTGGCCTGCAACCGGCCGTCGGCGATGAGGTCACCTGCCGTGGTCACCACGGTCCAGGGCGCCGACAGGGTGCGGGGGTCGATCCAGCCGGTTGCCGAGCCGGCCGCCCACACCGCCAGCAGCAGGGTCGGGCCGATCGCCGCCCCGAACGGGATGGGGCGGCGCGGCGTGAGTCGGCGTCGCGGCCGGCCGGCGGGAGCGGCGGCGTCCGACCGGGGTCGGGCCAGGGTCGAGGCGGTCACTGGGCACCTCCGGCAGTCAGTGCCTGCGCGCCCAGCGATTCGTACCGTCGGTCGTACAGGTCCTCAGCCGTGAGGCGCTTGTTGCCGGTCTCCTTCGCCAGCAGGTCGATGGTCTCCTGGTGCCGGGCGATGGCCTCGGTCCAGTTCGCCGGGATGTCGGCCACGCCGCTGTTCGCGACCAGCCACCTGCCGTCGTCGGCGGTCAGGCCCTGGTCCTTGACGTAGTAACGCTCGATCCACTCGTCCGGATTGGCCTCGCGCCACCGCCATGCCCGCGCCCACGCCTGCACGGGCTCGCGGATCGCCGCGGCCTTCGCCGGATCACCGAGCACGGTGACGGGCGCGTACAGGTGACCGGGGTCGTCGCGCAGGCCGTGCGCGATCGTCGTGCCGCCGTCCCGGGTGTACTTGGTCTCGTACCGCTTGATCTGCACACCGCCGATCGGCGCGACCTCGACCTGGCGGCTGGCGAGCGCGGTGTTGTAGACGTCGCCCGTGCTCGGCAGCTCGACCAGCTTGACGTCCTTCTTGGTAAGGCCGGCCTTGTGCAGTACCCGCAGCACCAGTGCTCCCTGCGCCTGGCCCGGGCTGTACGCGATCTTCTTCCCCGCGAGGTCGCTGAGGGTGGCGACCGTGACGCCCGGTGCGATGCCGAGCCGGTAGATGGCGTGGTTGAGCGGGTCCTGGCGGAACTTCGAGGCCACGATCTTCGTGGGGATACCCGTCCAGTGCGAGTGGAACGGCGGGATGTCCGCCACCGAGCCGATGTCCAGCGCCTTCGCGCGGAACGGACCCAGGGCGGCGAGCAACCGTCGATCGGTACGAGGAATCGGCTGCAGGTCATCGTCGAGCCGGCGGCGCGAGTGGAAACAGAGAGGATCGCGGGCTCAGCGGCAGCAGCCGCAGGCGGCGGTCCAGCCACGGCAGCATCCCCGCGACACCGCGATGGCGGTGCCCTGAAGCAGGGTGTGTTGGCTGGTCACGGATACGACGTTAACCCACATTTCCTATGTGTCAAGTAGGATTTCAGGCGCTGGGACGGGCGGTGGTGATCCGTTGGCGTACGCCATCCCCGTGTACCGGCATCGATCTACTCGCAGGTGGGACAGGGCGCGATACTTTGACGCGCTCGGGGCGCAGTTTGGTGGCCGCGGTTGGCGGCCGGCGGTGACCCTCGGTCATCCTCGTGGGACGGATATGGTCGTGAGCGGCATGCCTCAGAGTCATATTCATACCTCTGAGGTATGCCGCTCACCAGCACATTCCCTCGCGCAGTCGACTGCCGTCGTTCAGCCGGTGCGATCGACGATCGCGCCGAAGTGCCTGGCCAGCCGCAGGGCGCGTACGTTGTCCGGCGCGATGTAGGCCTGCTGGACGAGGTGCCCGTGCGCGGCGGCCAGTCCGGCCAGCCACCGGGCGACCGCCGTACCGACGCCGATGTCCTGCCGGTCGTCGGCGATCAATATCGCGACCTCCGGCGGCGCGCACTCCTGCCAGAAGAGATGGGCGAGGCCCACCAGGCGGTCTTGCCCACACGTCGAGATCAGGACGGTGTAGCCGTTGTCGGGTCGGGTCAGGTGCCGCCACTCACTCGCCCGGATCCGGCTCCGGCCCGCGTGGTAGCGGGCCGCCCGGCTTGCGGCGGAGCAGTCCCGCAGGTGGAAGTGATTGACGAGGTCCAGGTCGATCGTGGCCGGAATCCTCGTACTCTTAAGGTTCTTTGAAGTTCTTCCGCTCCGCTTGATGCTCGGCAAAACGGCTCACTAACCTCATCTCGTCCGGATCGCCCTCAGCTTCACGATCCGGGCAAAACGTCCTCTGAGGAACGTGGCCACTGTCATGAGGCTGTCCCGCCGTACCCTGCTCGGCTCCGCGATGGCCGGCACCGCGGCCACCGTCGCCGGCGTCTCGCTCGACGCCCTGACGGCCGGTCCCGCCGCTGCCGCGGTCAGCCCGCCCGGCGACGTGGTCGGAAAGATCACCGTCGGCTACCAGGGGTGGTTCACCGGGGCCGGCGACAGAAGTCCGTTGTCGGGCTGGTGGCACTACGGTCAGGACTGGCAGAAGACCCCCTCGCCCGGTCACCTCAGTGGGGGCGGACTCGGTTGTCAGCGGCATACCTCAGAGTCATATCCACGCCTCCGAGGTATACGGCCCACCAGCACATCGACTCGGCCGGCAGCGCAGGGTTAGGCGCGCTGGGGACCTCCTGCGGGCGGTGGCTATCGGCGTTGGCGGTGTCTCTTGTGTCTCCGTTCAGGAGTTGGTGACCTGACTTCGTCGACGTTGTAGTCGGCCTGTTGGTTCGTCGGTGCCACCGATGATTGGATGCCTGCCATGTCAGTGGTGATGTTCATGGCGCCCATCTGTTGGGCCTTGTAGCTGATGGCTTGCTGGCTGACGCTGCTGTTGCCGTATTGGATGTCCGGCGTGACGGCGGATCCGGTGTAGTCGGTGTAATTGGACCGGCTCGGGCCGGCGACGGAAGAAAAGGCGGCGCCTCCGCTATCGGAGTATCTGGCGTACTGGGAGGCGTCGGTGGCGAGCTGGTTGAAGCCGTAGGACGCACTCGTGCCTTGTTGAGATGTGTGACTGCTGGCGTCGTACGAGGGATAGGATTGCTGGAATGTGTACGATAACTGAGCCCCGACCGAATAGGGATTCGTGCTCTGAAACCCAATGTCCGATCCTGTTTGACGTGGACTGGCGTCGTAGAGGTCGGCCGAGGAGGCAAAATCGTACGTATTCTGTACATGGTATTCCTGTGGCGCAGGGTTATCGGCGTACAGCCCCGAGGGCCCTGGATAGGGCAGGGCGGATCCTCCGGGGGTGGGCAACAGGTTGTCAATCGGCGCGATGACCTGTTCGTGCTGCTGGGCCTCGTAGGGCGCGTTCGGTCGCCAGTTCGAGGGCAGATTGATCCTGCCTGGCACCGCCAGGTCCCGGTCGGCGCCGTAGGGAAAACGATCGGGGTGTGACTGCAGGACGTAGGTCCCGTCCTCTCTGGTCAGAGTGTACGAAGCTGTGAGAAGTCCGTGGGCCTGGGCAAACTCGTTGACCACACTCAAGCTCACCTTCGAGACGTTGGCGGCGGCGTGTCGGCCGGTTTCGTGAGCCCAGGCCATGACGAGTCGGACGTCGGCGATTGCCGGATTGTCGATGACCTCCTGATACGCTGCCTGCGTGGCGATCTTTGCCCAGCCGACGGGTAGTGGAATCTTCTCCGCCGCCGCTCGATTCATGTCCGCGCCGTGGGGGGCAAGTTCCGGGTGTGACTCCACGAAATAATAATGGCCCACTCTGACCCGAGTGTAGTACCCATTGGGCAATCCGTGGGCATCGGCAAGGTCGTTCAACACACCATGTCCAAGCGCCGCCAGTCCGAGTTTTGGTCCAACGAGTCGGCCGTTTTTTCTTGCCCAGGCGAGGGCGAGTCGGCCATCGACGATGCCGGGGTTGTATAAGACCTCCTGGTAGGCGGTCCGCCTTAGAGGATGCCCCTCCGCGCGGGACAGCCGAGCCCTCTCTTCTGCGGCCCAATGCCGATCGGCGCCGTCGGGGAAAAGCTCGCGGTGTGAGCGTAGTCGGTAGGATTGCGCTGCGTTGACGCTGCCCCGACCGTCGTACGTGAGGGTGTACGAGCCAGGGGGGAGCCCGTGGTCGGCTGCGAATTCTACGACCATTTCCTGGCTTACCCTTTCGATTGTTTTAGTAGGGCGGAGTCGGCCGGTTTCGCGCGCCCATTTTAGTACGAGTTTTGCATCGGCGATTTCTGGGTCATCGATGACTTCGTCGTAAGCCAGGCTCGGATAGGTTCGCCCCCAACCGTCGGGTGGGCTGATTCTATTAGGTGCCGCAAGATTTAGGTCCGCGCCGTTCGGGAAGCGATCCGGATTCGATTGTAGATGGTAAGATTTGATGGTCGAGCGGTTGCCGTCGTGAATAAGGGTGTACGAGCCCGAAGGTAGCCCGTGTGCTGCGGCGAAGTCGTCCAGCACTTTTTGACTCAGCTTGGATATCTCCGCCTTGCGCAGGCGCCCCGTTGCGCGTGTCCATGCCATTACAAGAGGAGGATCGGCGAGGCCAGGGAGATCGACGACCTCCTGGTAGGCTGCCGGCGCGAAGGCCCGCATCCAGCCGGCGGGTGGCTGAATTCGCCGAGCTGCCGCGGATCTCGGGACGGCGCCGTCGGAGGCAAGCTCAGGGTGGTCCTGCAGGAAATCCTTCGATCCGATCCGCTCAAGTGTGTAGTAGCCGGAGGGGAGACCGTGCGAATGGGCAAAGTCGTTCAACATCTCCTGGGTCAGCCGACTGGTTTTGGTGACTGTGGGCGCCATTCGGCCTGACGCGTGTACCCAGGCCATCGCAAGGCGGGCATCGGCGACGCCGGGGTTCTCGATGACCTCGTCGTAGGCCATCGGATCATGGGCGTTGCGGGGTCGGAGCGGGAAATGTCGGGGCATTTGTGGTCCTCCCGTTTGGATGGTCGCTGTTTAGCCCCTACGGCGCGTCCACCATGAAGGTTCATCGCGTCGCGGGGCAGAAAGATATCGATGCCTGCCGTTGCCTGGTGCGCCGAGCGCGCAGCGTCCGCTCAACCCCGGTGACCCAGGTGGGGCTCGAACCACCCCAACATCGGTCCACGATGGACCGCGCTGGCCGAATCCGCTGTGCGGTTGAACCTCCCGGACGCGGCTGCGTAGAAGGGGGCCGGGACGGAAGGATGGCGATGATGCGAGGGTGTGGAGGGCAGCGGTGTTGATGCGGCAAGCGCTGGCGATGGTGCTGCTGATGGTCGGTTTGGTGCTGTTCGCCCCGGCGGTACCGGCGGTTGCGGCGCCGGACGAGACAGGCAGGTACTACGTGGTCGGACCGCCGGTGAACGGCCAGCGGGAGTACCTGTACGACATCGCCCTGCATACCCTTGGCAACGGCAACCGGTTCCGGGAGATCACGCAGCTCAACATCGGCAGAAAACAGCCCGACGGCGGCACCTTCACCGACGGCGTCGAGTTGCGACCCGGTTGGCTTCTCGTGCTGCCGCGCGACGCCGAGGGATCCGGAGTGCGCAGCGGAGCGCTGCCGACGATCGGGGTGAGCTCCTCGCCACCCGGCAAGAGCGCTGCCGCGCCCAAGCCGAGCGCCACTGCGCCCAAGCCGAGCGCCACTGCGCCCAAGCCGAACGCCACTGCGGTGAAACCCAGTTCTACGGCGTCAAGTGCCGTCGCCCGTTCCCCGACGGCGGCCCCGGCGGTGACGGAGAGCGCCGCCGCCGGACGTGCCTCTGGCGATCCCGACGCCGGTGAGTTCGCGCCAATCCTGGTCAGAGGTGGTGCCGGTGTCCTCGCGGTAGTGCTCGCCGTGATCGCCGTGATGACGCTGCGTCGGGGCGGATACCGGTTCCGCACGGCTGCCCTCGACGACACCGGCCCGTGGCCGCCGGAGCGACACCACACCCCGGCCCCCGCCGAGGTCGCTACCGACACCGTGAACGGCGCGGATTCCGCAGCCCCGGTACCGCAGGACAGGCCCACGCCGCCTCGCGCGTCCCCGCCGTCGCTGTCGTCGTGGCCCCTGCCGCCGTCGCGAACCGTGCCGCCGCCACCTACACCGACGCCAACCGCGTTGCCGCCGGAGTCGCGGCCGCCGGAGTCGCGGCCGCCGGAGTCGCGGGCAGTGGAGTCGCGGCCGGCGGCTCTGGCCCCGGGCGAGGTGCCCCATCTGCGGGCCGATCTGCTCAGCGAGGAAGGTCCCGTGCACGTCCGACTTGTCGGAGCAGCGAAGCGTCGGGAGGCGCCCGCCTACGCCTGGCTCGGCGAGGCGGAACCGGCGCCCCCGGCATCCGTACCGCTGGTGCTGGGCAGGCAGGGCCCGTGGCGGCTCCACGTCGACCTCGGCCAGGTGCCCGACGTCCTCACGGTTGTCGGGGCCCTCGACGTCTGCCAGCGGCTCGCCACCGCACTCGCCCGGCGACTCCATTCCGAGGGCGTCCGGGTCGCCGTGGTCGGTGAAGCGCTCGGCGCCGTGGACGTGAACGGCTACGAGACGCTGCCCGGCCTGCCGTCACCGCCAACTCCGGGCGATGGGCTGCCGGATCCGTGCGTGTTCTTCGTCGCCGGCCTGCCGGCAGGCGCGGCGGACGACATACGCGGGCTCGCCACAGCGACAGGCGGCCGCTACGTGCCGGTCGTGGTCGGTCCGGTCCCCGGCGGCCGGTGGTCGGTTCGGGTGGGGGACGGAGGCTGAACCTGGCTGAGTACGGCCGGTAGCGGCCCGGTCACGGTCCCCGGGACGCGCCGCCAGGCGTGCTCCTGCGCGCGGTACACGCGGCGGACCTGGACACGCTCGTACGAGCGGCTGCCCACGATCAGCTCCACCCCGGCGGCCCGGAGCCGCTCGGCCTGGCTACGCAGCCGGGTGAGCGGGGCGAGCATCTCGGCCGTCGACGTGACGTCGATCGTGCGGCCCCGGGGCACCCGGACCTCCAGCAGGAGCCGGCCCGGCCGGGCCGGCGGGGCCTTGCGGTGCAGACGCAGCCAGCCGCGTGGCAGGCGGCTGCCCGACTCCGGTACGAGGGCGTACGCCCGCCGGCTGCCGAAACCGGGCCAGCGGCGGACATCGTTGGGCAGGCCGGCGATCGTCCGGTACCGGGAAGAGCAGTGGATTCGCAGCGGTCCGTCTGCGCAGTCGGTCGTTCGAAGGAGCCGGCCGAACCGGTAGGTGCGGAATCCGCCGAGCGGGGACACCCGGTCCAGCCGTCCCGCCGGCAGCAGATAGGCGTCGTTGACTCCGCGCAGATGCTGGAGACGCGCGGGTATGTGCGAGCGGAGCGTCGTCATGGGGATCGCGCCTCCGGGCGCGACGCGTACCCGCAGCAGGTAGGTGTCGTTCGGCACCGAACCCGGGTCCAGGAGGGCGGTCAGGAAGAGCTCGGCGCTCTGCACGCCCTCGGCGACCGCGCGGGCGGGGTCCACGGGGCAGACGACGAACGCCTCGAACTCTTCGGCGTTGACCTGCTGCCCGGGTGCAAGCCACGCGGGACCGTACACCGGGGCCCGCCGACTCTCGGTGATCAGGGCGGGGCGATCAAGGGCCGTGGCCGGTACGGTGACCGGATCGTGCGCCGAATCCGGCCGATCCGCCGGCGTGGAGGCGGGCAGCGCGAGCCGCGGGGACACCGTTATGCGAACGCGGGCCAGCGCCGGCACGAGCAGACCGTCCGGCGTCGCCCGCAGTGCCAACGGGCCGGCGGCGGATCCGGGCCGGTACGCGTGCCACTCACCGGCGTTTCCCGCAGGGGCGAGCGCGCGGAGGTCGCGGCCACCGTCGACCAGCTCGGCGCTGCCGCCCGGCGCCGGTGTCCAGACCGTGGCGCCGGTCTGCTCGGCGAGGTCCCGTGCCTGCTCGGCGAGGCCCCGCTGCTCCTGCGGATCCGATGGCCAGGTGACCCAGAGCCGGAGGTCGCTGCCGTACAGCGGAAGGTCGCCGAGGAGGGCGGCGAGTTGCTCACCACCGTGCACCGTCTGGGTTCCGCCGTAGTCCCCGACGAGGAATCCCTCTGCCCGCGCCGTGACGGCGACGGTGACCAGTCCGTCCGACGTGGCGGTGAGCTGGTGTGCGATGGCGCGACGGGTCACGAAGTCGGCCCGGGTGGCGAGGGCGAGTCCGGCCGGCAGCGGAAGGCCGACCAGGCCGGTACGGGGACGGACCACACCCCGGTCGACGGCGAACCAGCCGGGCAGCGGGGTGGCGAGGTCCGGCGGTTGGATCACGACCCAGTCCATGCAGCGGCGGGTGACCCGGTCCAGCGGTACCGCGTGCAGCGGGCCGCCCTCCGCGTTCTCCTGGCGCCGGTACCGGTACCGGTGTCGGACGTCGGCGCCGTCGGGGCTCACGAGTACGTCATGTCCGAGCAGGCCGGCGACCTCGCTGAACAGGTCCCGGTTGCGGGTGCCGTCACTGGTCAGGATCCGGACGTCGTGCGCGGCCTCACCGGATCGTCGGACCAGGTCGGTGATGCCTCGCGCATTGAGCAGGACGCTGGGCTCGGTCGGCACCACCAGCCCGCCCTCGGGCCCCGGCTCCAGCCAGAGGTCGAACAGGCCGGCGATCCGCAGGTGTCTGCGCGGGTCGAACCGTCGGGTGGCCGGCAGCTCGTCGATGCCGGCGTCGATCGTCGGTGTCACCGGGTTCATGCGCTCACCACCATCCATCCGCTCTGCCTTCGTGCCCGCCGGAATCAGGACGGCCAGCCGCGATCCACCGCACGCCGCGCTCTCGGTACCCTCGGTCCGCCGACACCAGATCTGCCCACACCACGACGTTGTTGAAACTTCGGTTCAGATTGATTTGAACTAACCGGCCGCTGATCCGCAATAGTTGTAACAGCCGAGGCGATCGGGCTCGGCGATTGAAGGAGGACATCAGTGCTAGCGAAGCGTCCAACCCTTGCACGCCTGATGGCGGTCGTTGCGACGGCCTGCTGCGTGCTTGTGGCGGCGGCGGGAGCGGCTGCGGCTCAGGCGCCCACCCCGGACCCGCAGGCATATGTCAAGTTCTACGTGGTCGCAGCAGAGCACCAGGGGCAGCCGGAGAACCTGACCGAGATCGCTGTGCGCTTCCTCGGCAGCGGCGAGCGGTCGGCGGAGATCTACAACCTGAACGCGGGGCGTGTCCAGGCCGACGGCGCGGGCCTGACCGATCCGGCCAAGCTCAACCCCGGCTGGCGGCTGGTGCTCCCGTGGGACGCAGCAGGTGAGGGCGTGCAGTATGGCCAGCTCCCGTCCGCCCCGAAGCCCTCCCGGCCCGCCCCGAAGCCTTCCCGGACCGCCCCGAAGCCGCCTGTCACCACGTCGCCCTCGGCTGGACCCGACCCGAGCGCATCGCCGAGCGGGCCACCGACCGGCAGCGGCGCGCCTTCCGGGTGCACCGCCACCGCCGGGTCGAGCAGCCGATCCAACTGGGCCCAGCTGCGGCTGGCGGCCGACGGCGCCTGGGATATGAGCCGGGGCAACGGTGTCATGGTTGCCGTGGTCGATTCCGGTGTGGACGGCAAGCTCCCGCAGCTCAATGGTCGGGTTGCCGTGGGAGCGGACGTCACCGCCGGGAACGGCCGGGGTGATACCGACTGCCTCGGTACCGGCACCGCGATGGCGTCCATCATCGCCGCGAGCGCTTCCACCAGCGCCGACAAGACTCCCGTCGGCATCGCGCCCGACGCCACGATCCTGCCCATCCGGATGATGGGGCCCTCCGCGAGCAGTCGGGCCATGGACGCCTCGAACGCCATCGAGGTGGCGGTCAGCGCCGGCGCCTCGGTCGTCGCGTTGGGCGCCGACGTCGACCTGGGAGCCCCCACGGTGGCGGCGTCCATCACCACGGCGTTGAACCACGACGTGGTCGTGGTGGCGGGGGCGCCGACGAAACCGGTCACCGCCCCTTCGGGCTCGGAGCGGTCCGCGACCGGTGCGCTGCTCCTGGCCGGTGGTGTCGGCGCCGATGGGCAGCTCGCCGAGGAGTACCAGCAGGGGACAGTAGAGGTCGTCGCTCCGGGGGTCGACGTGGCGAGTCTCGGGATCAGTGGCACCGGGGTGTTGAGCAACACGGGTACCCGGTTCGCGGTGGCGTTCGTGGCCGGTCAAGCGGCGCTCGTCCGGGCGGCCTACCCGGACCTGACTGCCGTCCAGGTGAAGGAACGCATTCGGAGCACGGCCGACGCGATGGAGAACGGGGACGCCCGATACGGCGCCGGAATGATCAATCCGGCTGCCTCCGTCGCCAAGAAGCTCGACGAGGAGCGGCAGGTGTCCGGCGAGCAGAACGCGGGGGGCGGCGGTGGGACCGCACTCGCCGTCCTCCTCGGCCTCGGGCTGGTCGCCGCGATCGGTTTTGTCTTCGCGATCCGCTTCCGGCGCCGCGCGAACGAATAGCGGAGCAGGCGCGGCCCGGGTACGCGGACGAGCCGCGTACCCGGGCCGTTCGTCACCGCCAGGCCCAGAACTGCTCGCGGTTCTCCACGAAGGTCCAGACGAGCAGCGGCTTGTTCGGCACGTTCACGTTCGCGTCCAGCGCCTTGAGGATGTGGAGGTTGAGCACGCCACCCTTGCTGTTCATCCGCCACACCTGGGTGGGGCTTCCGTTGCAGGTGGCGGCCATGACGGCCGCCCCGTCCTTATTGGCGCCCTCGGCCACGTCCATGCAGAGGCCCGCGGCGCGGAACGTTCCGTCGGCGAGGACCACCCACCACTGGGTCGGGTCGCCGTTGTCGCACGCCTTCAAGGTCAGCCGGGTCCCCCCGACGGTCCCGCCGGTGCTGACGCAGAGCTTGGTCATCAGGTGGTAGAGCTGTTTTGCGCCAGCGGGACGGACGGGCGGCTTGGCCGGCGTCGGCGGGGCCGGCGGATCGCCGGCCGTCGGGGTCGGCGTGCCCGGTCCGGCCGGCGTCGGCGCGGCAGGTGTCGCCGGCGGTGGCGGCGGCGGCGCGGGCGTGGACGGGGCCGGCTTGGCGCCGACCACCAGCCGCCCGTCGAGCGCGTAGAAGTCGGTGAGCGACTTCACTGACTTCAGGAACGCCTTGGTGTCTCCGTCGAGGACGCCGCCGCTCTGCCGCACCGCGGTCGGGCCGTTGCGGTAGGCGGCGAGCGCGAGCAGGTAGGGGTCGCCCTCAAGGGGGGACAGTTCGCCGGCCATCGCACACATGGCGGTGCCGACGGCCGGGATCGCGACGGCAGGCTCCCAGGCGGATGCGTCGGTTGGCCCGTACGCCTGCCACACCTCGGGAAGGAACTGCGCGATACCCCGCTGGCCGGCGGGCCCGAGCAGGTTCGGGTCGAACCTGGAGAGCGCCATCAGCTGCGCCGCGATCGCCGGGGGAGTCACGGCCTGGCAGACCGAGCCGGCCCGGAGGAGCAGATCGACGTACTCGCTCGGGACTCCCCTGGCGTCCATTTCCGGCCCGGTCGGCGCGACGCCACCGGGCCCGCCGAGATGGGTCCGCTTCCCGTAGTACGCGGCGTAGCCGCTGACCTGGTCGACGTAGTCGACCGCGTCCGGCGGCACAGCCCCGGCCGTGGTCACCGACTCCAGGCCGCTGTGGAAGGCGGCGACCGACAGCCGCCACGAGTCACCGGAGACGTTGGCGAGGCGCAGCTTGCCGCTGTAGTCGCACACCTGGTGAGCCAGCGCGACGATGTTCGCGGTGCCGTCGGAGCGTTCCGCGTCCGGCCACGGCTTCCAGAGCTTCCAGTCCTGGTTGTCGAGCCCGGCGATGCCCGTGCCTCTGGATGCGGTCTCCGTCGCGCTCCAGGCCAGTTTCGACTCGGCCATGAGCTGGCCGGCGAGCCGGGCCGGGCTCAGCATCGGGCAGGAACGGGCTGCGGCCACGATGACCGCGGCCTGTTCGTCGGAGACCGGTCCGCCGATCATCTGGTCGCGGGCCGAGGCGACGCCCCAGCCGATCGCGGCGATCGCCGCGCAGACGACGGCCAGGGCAGCTGCGGCGACGGCCACGATTCGGCGCGGTGTCCGGCCGAACCAGGGCCGGATGGTGCGGGGGTCGGTTGTCACGGGCCATCCCTTTCGGCGGGGCGACATCACTGTCGTGACGGATTAGCTGCCGCATATGTTCATCGCACGACCACGAATCCATCAAATTTTGTCTCGTCGGCGATTGAACCGGAGGGGGGTCGGGACCGTGGACGTGGCTGTCTTCGACGGTTCGCGCCTCGCTGCGCCCCACCGTCCAGCATGCCGATCTATGGAGGTGTGTCCGTTGCTGACCAGACGAAAGATGCTCGGACTGGGGGTCGCCGGTGCGGCGGTGGTGGGTGTGCCGCTGGTGGCGACACCGTTACTGGCGCGAGCCAGGGCCGAGGGTGGACTGCCGCTGACCGTGGTCAACAGTACCGGTCGCTACGCGAACTCCTCGATCCACATGTACATCACCGGGTACGACCCCGCCACCAGGGAGATGGGCTACGTCAGGAGCCCGGGGAGGTTCACCCCGGCCTCGTTCGCGGACAACGGCCCGGACGGGTTCCTGGACATCGCCGTTCCCCTCGCCGACGAGGGAGCGACTCCGTTCGTCCTGCCGATGCTCGACGGTGGACGGATCTACTTCTCGATCGACGGCCGGCTGCGATTCAAGGTGGTCGACGGCGGCGGAAGGCCGATGTTGCAGGAGCCGGCGGGGTCCGTCGAGAGCGATCCGAACTTCGGGGTGCTCTGGGATTTCTGGGAATTCACCTACAACCCGAACGGCATGCACTGCAACACCACGATGGTCGACATGTTCAGCATCCCGATCGCGACGCGGCTGGTCGGCGCGGGAGAACACACCGCCGGGAAGCTCACCGACGGCGGCCGAGACGCGATCTTCGCGGAGGTGGCACGGCAACCCGGGTACGAGCGGCTGATCATCGGAGACGGGCTTCGTGTCATCGCGCCGGGTCACGGCATCGTCGCGGGTCGCTTCTCGCCTACCTACTTTGACGGCTACATCGCCGAGATGTGGGATCGGTACCGTGGCACCGACCTGCGTGTCTCCAACGAGTTCGGCGCCTTCACCGGTCGTGTGGGCGACGACGGGAGGATGCACTTCGACGGTGGGATCGGCGCTTTCGACCGGCCGACCACGATGGACGTGCTCATGTGCAACGGCACGTTCAGCAGGCCCAATGACGCGAGCGGAAAGGTGGCCGCGGCCCTGGCCGCCGGGTTCAACCGGTCGGTGCTGGACCGGCCGTTCCAACCCGTCGACGACCGAAGTGCCTTCTACCAGCACTCGGTGACCAACCACTACTCCCGGATCCTGCACAACCACTCCGCGAACGGTCGGGTGTACGGCTTCCCGTACGACGACATCGTCGGGGACGCCTCGTACATCCAGGATCCGACGCCCCGTGAGGTGACCGTCACCCTCACCCCGTTCGCCGGCGGCGAGGCGTCGTACCCGATCGCGCAGCCTCCGCCCGCGGCGGTGCCGGCCCCGGTCCCGGCGGCCGTGGCGGGAACGGCCGTTGCGGCCGGGACCGTCGGCGGTCAGGTCCGCGTCGCCGATCAGGAGATCGCCGCGTCCGGTTTCGACCGCGAGCAGGGTGTACGCCGAGAGCCCTGCGGCGAGGGCGGGGAGAACCTCTGCTCCATCGCCAACGGTGACTGGGTCGCCTACCACGGGGTCGAGTTCGGCGACCGGCCGATGACGCAGTTCGTCGTCCGGGTCGCCTCTGGCGCCGACCTGGGGCTCTCCGGGCTGATCCAGGTACGCCTGGACAGCGAGACGAGTCCGCCGATCGGAACCATCGCGGTGGCCAGCACCGGTGGTTGGCAGCGGTGGTTGACCATCCCGGGGAACATGGCGGCGGTCACCGGCCGGCACGACGTGTTCCTCACCTTCGCCAGCGGGCAGCCCCAGGAGTACCTGAACATCAGGTGGTTGCGCTTCGGGCGGTGACGCCGACATTCCCCTGTGGGATCCCGCCGGTCGCCGGTCGCCGGTCGCCCTCAATCGTCCCGTAGCCGAAACACGCCGACTGGCCGGTACGGCTATTCTCCCCGGAGAGCGTCCGGTCGAAAGCGGGCGAGGCGCCGGTGTGGTCGTGCGGGTCCTACCCGTGCGTCAGGGGAGGCGGTCTGTGTCGGCGGTGCACAACGAAGCGCTCGGTCCGTGGGCTGGGGACTCCGCCGCCAGTGGCCCTTCCGCCGCCGAAGCCCTGATGCGGCAGATCTTCGAGGAGTACCGGGTCCCGCTGTTGCGGTTCCTTACCCGGCTCGTCCTCGGCCAGCGGGAACTGGCCGAGGATCTGGTGCAGGAGACGTTCCTGCGCACCTGGCGGAACCTGGACACGCTCGCCACCGACCCGCAGAGGATCGCCCCGTGGTTGTACACGGTCGCCCGGCACGTGGCCATCGACGCGATCCGGTCGCGGCAGTCACGTCCGCAGGAGGTCAACCTGCCGGACCTGAACCGGGTCTCCTCGGCCGAGGACGTGATGGATCGCGTGGTGAGCAACCACACCGTGCAGGTGGCCCTGAAGCAGATCAGTCCGGAGCATCGGCAGGTGCTGATCGAGATGTACTACAAGGGGGCTTCCATCGCCGAGGCGGCGGAGCGTCTCGGGATACCCGAGGGTACGGTAAAATCCCGGGCGTACTATGCGGTTCGCGCGCTGCACGCGGCGATCGGCTCGACGGAGTCGTCGTGATCCCGGCCCGGCCGTTCCGATCCTGGCCTGTCGACCAGCACGCAAACGGTCCCGGGAAGCCACCACCTGGTGCGGTGTCGACGCGTTGAGGAGAAGCGGGATGGGTCCAGGCGGTGAGCATGCCACCGAAGAGCAGCCGAGGCTGGCGCTCTACCTGCTCGGCGTCCTCGACGAGGCCGACCGCGTCGCGTTCGAGGAGCATCTGGCTGGCTGTTGGCGCTGCCTGAACGAGGCGACGGAGGTCGGGGCCTCGACCAGTGGCCTGGCCGGTCTGGCGGACGTCGACTGGGAGTTGCCCGTGGTGGCGGACCCGCCGCCGAGCCCCGCCGCGCGATCGGGCGGTGACCCGGCCGGGTCGGCTCGACCCGCCGGCGCGCGGCCCGGCGGGGATCGGCCGGCGGGTGCCCGCCCGGATCGCGGCCCGACCAACGATCGCGGCGGCGCACGTCGTCGTCGCATACGGATCTGGGGCGGTGCGGCCGCCGCGGTTCTGGCCCTGGCCCTGGCCGGTGGGGTCGTCGTGGTCAACGAGCGGGGCGACCCCGAGCCCACGCTGACCGCCTCGGGTGAAGCGCCCGCCTACGGTGCGAGCCTCTCCGTCCTGGTCACCACCGACGACAGCGACCACTCCACGATCCGGATCACCGTCACGGGCCTGCGACCGGGCCTGCGCTACCGGCTCTACGCGGTGACCCGCGACGGGGTCACCCACACGGTACGGGACTGGTTGGCGTCGAACGGCCCGCAAAAGGTGACCGGCGAGACCGCGTTGCCGATCGACGAGTTGGCGTTCATCACCGTCGGGACCAGCGACGGCGTCGGCGTCGTCACCGCTCCGATCACTCGAGGCGCCGGCTCTCCCCGCTGAACGAGGTGAACCCGCGCCAGAGGTGAGCCGTAGAGCTCCGGACAACAGAACCCGACGCTCTCCGGAGGTACCGCCATGCCCGAGGCAAACGCACCCGATCCGCGCGGCGCGCCCCGCGACCCGATCGGGGTCGAGGTGGAAGCTCTGGTGCTCGTGACCCTCGGCAATGAGCTGCGCAAGCTCTGGGCCAGGCGCGAGGCTGCTGGCCAACCCCCGTCCGGGGACGTGGTTGAGGCGATCGGGATCGTCAAGGAACGCATGGGGCGCCTTCCATTGGGGACACCGGCGCAGGGAGCCGCCGCGGGTGTTCCGTCCATAACGCCGACAGCCCCGCCCGTCGGGTCGGCGGCGCACGTTCAATGGCACGACGAATTCCTCAACCTTCTCGTGCGTGCCGCCAGGAAGGTGAAGCGCTGGCTGGCGGAACTGGACGCTAGATCGGACCGCTCGGATCGGCTCCCGATCGATCTGCGGAATGTGCCGGACCTGAGTAGCATCGACCCCCGCAGCGATCTCTATCGGCGTACGAGCAACCGTCTCGGTGCGCTGCTCGACCAGAGCCCGGTCCTACGGCGGCTCTCGTCGGGCGGGTACCTCGACGGCGTGTCGAGGCACCTCCCGCAGCCCATGATCGAACGACGGGAGCACCCGATCCCATCCTCGCGGCCCGGCCTGCCGGGGGCGGACATCGCGGCCATGCCGTCGTTGCGGGCCGATCGAGCTGGCGGACCGAACCACGACGGCGGCCGGGCAGAGTCGAGTAGCGCCGCACACCTGCCGCGCCAGCAACGACGGGCGACTTCAGCGCGGCTGTGAGCGCGCATCCGGAACGCGGGGTGACTCTCAGGTCGGGCTGGCGGACGGGAAGGACGGCGGAGGGCCACCGAGGCCCTGGTACTGGCCGAAACGGGCCCGCACCTTTGCCACGTAACCCTGGGCCTGGGCCGTCGCGGGGATCCCACCGGCCTCCCGCACGGCGTCCATGCCCTGGTCGTACGCGACAAGGGCCAGGTCGAGCGCGCTGCCGATCGCCTGCTTGCTGTCAATGAGCCCCTGCGCCTCGTCCGCGAGGGCGCAGAGGTACCGGCCCTGCGCCATGATCGAGTCCTTCTGGTCGAGGGCGGACGTCTTGTCGTTCTTGTCGGTGTCCTTGCCGTACCGGGTGAAGACGGCGGGTGGCAGTTGGGAGATGCCCACCTCACCGTCCGCGCCGACCTTGGTGCCATCCCAGCGCGACTCGACCTCGATCTGCGCCGCGATCACGATCGGGCCGATCGAGGTGCAGATGGCACCCGCGTCCTCGATCGTGTCGGCCAGGGACACCGGCACCTGCGTCCGGTCCAGCGTTCCCTTGCCGTCACCCTGGAACGCGGCCAGCGACTCGTCGGCCCGGTCCCAGGCGTCGCCGCTGTCGCTGCCGCCGGGGCCGGTGAACAAGATGATCAGCACGATCAGTGGGAACAGCAGGACGCCGAGCCCGCCGATGATGAACACCGCCCCGGCGACGACGACAACGACGACCGGGCCGCCCATCAGACAGGTCACGACTGTCGCGATCGCCGCGCCGACCAGGACGGCCGTGCTCTTCTGCGAGCCACCGTCCTTCGTGCTCGAACCGCTCATGTCCCACTCCCTCGGGGTCGTCGTGCACGAAAAATGTCGAACCCGCCTTGAACCGAGGGCTGATGTCCGCCGTAGAGGCGTCCATCATCCGGTCCGGGTTCGCCGGTCCAACGGGACCAAGCAGCGCGTGGTTCAACGGCGGCGGCCCGAATGCCGGGCCGGACCGGAGGGGTCGGACGTCGAGAACGATGCGACAGAAAGAGGGTGGTGATTCGGATGGGCGTCCCATCAGCGGTCGACGCGGCACGGCGGGTGCCGTTGGGAGCGGCGGGTCTTGCGGTGGCCTACGGCGACGGCGTGACTCCGCGGCGAGCTCTTTCCGAGCAGGGGATCGGTTGGATAGCGGCGCACGGTGGCGCCGGTACCACCACGCTGACCCGGATGCTCGGGGGGATCGACCTCGGCTGCCGCTGGCCGGACGCCGCGCTCGGGGAGCCGGCGAAGGTGATGTTGGTGGCACGGACCAACGCCGAGGGTATGGGTGCCGCCGGACGGGCGCTGAACGCGTTGCGCGAGGGCCGTCATCCGGCCGCCATGCGGCTGATCGGTCTGGTGTTGGTGGCGGACGCGCCCGGTCGGTTGCCCCTTGCGCTCGCGCGCCGGATCCGGGTGCTGCGGTCGATCGCCCCGGTGCACCGGGTGCCGTGGATGCCGGCCTGGCGTCTGGGGATCCCACCCAGACAGCTGCCGAAGGAGTTGTTCGGCCTGGCCGGTGCCGTCGGTGCCGACCGTGAGCTACCCGGGCGCAAGGGGTGATCCACGTGACCGTCGCAGCACATGGCATGGCGGCCCCGCAGCGGGAGCCGCTGCCCTCGCTCGCGCCGCTGCCCCAGTACGACCCGCTGGGAAGCGGCGGACTGGAGCCCCTGCTCAACCTGCTCGCCTGGGCGGTCACGGCCACCAGCGTCGCCGGACTGATGATCGTCGGCATCCTGATGATGCTTCAGCTGAATCGAGGCACTCCGGGTGAGGAGAGCGAACACTTCCGCGGCGTCAGCATCGTCATGGCCGCCTGCCTGCTCGGCGCCAGCGCCGGGCCGCTGGTGACCTGGTTCGGCGATCTTGGACTCTGAGCCGCTTTCCACCTTTTCGTACTAGTTAAGTCCCATCTCTGCGGTCACTTCGGTGGCCCACGCCTCAAGGAGACGCACCCCATGAACCTGATGGACCTTCCCTATGTCCTCGCCGCCTCCATCTCCGTCCGCGTGCCGGAACTCCCCGGGCCGGTCGCGGGCGTCTTCGACCCCAAGCCCGGCGCGCCGGATCCACTGAAGAATCTCGTGGACAAGTTGCTCGGTCTGATCGCCTGGGCCGGTACCGCCGCCGGTACCGCCGGGGTGCTGATCACCGGGGTCATGATGGCCATCTCGATGAAGCGGGGCGAGAGCTCGGAGCACATGTCGCGGCTCGGCATGGTGCTCGGCGGCTGCATCCTGGTCTCCGCCGCCGGTCCAATCGCGGACTTCTTCCTCTGACGTCGACCGGCCAGCAGGGGAGAGACGCATCATGTTCGGCAACGGCAGACGACGCTCCGCCGAGGATCCGCCGTTCTGGCGGCAACAGGGGTGGATCCTCTCGGCCGCGTTCATCGTGGGTTCCGCCCTGCTCGCCGCGGCCATCGGCCTGACGGGCCGGGACGGGGAGTCGGTAGGGCTCACCACGGGGGGCGAGGTGACCAGGCCACCGTGCGTCTCCGGGACACCGGCGGCACCGACGTCGACCCTCCCTCCCGAGGACCTGACCTGGCAGGTTCTGGAGAGCGGGAAACGGATACCGATCTCCGCGAGCGACGGCCCGAGAGAGGCTGACGGGCAGGTTCTGCGGTGTTTCGCGCACACCCCGATGGGGGCGGTGTTGGCGGCGCACGTGGTGCCGACCCAACTCGGCGAGCGGGGTTGGCGGGCCACCGTGGAGCACCAGGTGATGGCGGGAAAGGGCCGCGACGTCCTGGTGGGACGCCTCGGCTTCGCCACGCCCGGCGCGGGCGGTGGGCACGGCAGCTATGTCGGCTACCGCGTCGTGACGTATTCGCCGGAGGCGGCGCTGGTGCGGTTGCTCGTCCAGACCACGGCTGGGCAACACGTCGCGACCGACGTCGACCTGCGGTGGGACGCCGGCGACTGGAAGATCCAGCCATCCCGGGTCGGTGAGGTGCGCACGCCGTCGGAGACGGTCCTGGCGAACGCCGGTTTCACCATGTGGACGAAGTGAGGGTTGGGCGACATGGACTGCGCTCCTGGAGACGCGCTCGACAGCGGCGGCACGGGCTTCTTCGACTTTCTCGGCGACCCGATCGGGACGCTGATGCGGATCGTGGCGAACATCATCCTGGCCGCCGCGATCAAGATCTTCGGCGAACTGAGCGAATCGGTGCCGACCCTCGGTCCTGGCTTCAGCGAGAACAACGCCGGCGTCCCGGGGCAGATCAGTGATCAGGTCCAGTGGGTCGTCACCTACCTGGCGATCGGATCGGTGCTCTTCGCCGCGGCCAAGATGGCGCTCGACCGGCGGGGTGAGGCCGGGCGGGTCGCGATCCAGGGCTTCCTGCGGGTCATCCTGGTCGCGGGCGCCGGCACGTACGTCGCCGCCAATGCCGCGAAACTCTCCGACGACTATTCCGACCACCTCTATCAGAGCGCGGCGCTCAACCTCGTCAAGAGTGTCCCGTGCATCGGCCTGGGAACCACCATGGAGGCCTTTCTCCTGCTGTTTCTCGCCTTCCTGTTGCTGCTCTCGGCGATCGTGCACGTCCTCATGCTCTACATCCGCCTAGGCGTGGTGACCATGCTGCTCGGCACGCTGCCGATGGCGGCTGCCGCCTCCATGACGAACTGGGGCGCCGGGTGGTGGCGCAAACACCTCGGCTGGCTGATCGCCTGGCTCATCTACAAACCGGCCGTCGGCCTGATCATGTTCTCCGGCTCCGCGATGATCGCCGAGGGTAATCGGACCAGCCTGGCCCACATGCGTATCGCCGGCGTCGGCGTGCTGCTGCTGTCCGCGATCGCGATGCCCGCCCTACTGAAGATCATTGTGCCGGCCACGGCGGCACTCGGCACCGGCGATCCGTCCGGTGCCGCCGCCTCGTCAGTGGTGGGCGGAGTCGCGTCCGGGGCGAAGAAGGTCGCCGGTTCCGGGATGTCCTACGGCGGCGAGAGCGGTCCGTCCGGCGCGCGCGGCGCAGGATCCTCCCAGGGTGGAGGCGGAGGACGAGGCCCTTCCGGTAGCCAGGGGGCCGCCGGAGCCCCCGGGTCCAAGGGCGACCAGGGCCAGCGGGGCAACCAGGGCGCGTCGGGCAGCAGCGGGAGCAGCGGGGCCAGCGCGGTCCGGGCGGCGGGCACCGTCGCCGGGGCCGCCACCGACGCGGCGGTCCGCGCCGGCCGGCACGGCAGGGCCATCGTGACGGGCGCCGTGGACGGCGCCGACGGCAACGCCGGACACAACCAGTGACGGCGCCCGATCGGCGCAGGGGTCACAGCCGGACCGCGTCCCCGCCGATCAAAGCAGGTAGACCTGAACGAAAGGATTCCCGGTGATGTCTGTGGAAGCCGCGGTCGAACCCACGTACGGCAACTGGCGGCGACCGCGTCGGGCCGGACTCGGCTCGCTCGGGCTGGTCGGTACGGTCGGCGTCTTCGGCGGCCTGGTCGTGGTGCTGTTCGCGTCGATGATCTCGCTCGGGGCGGCGATGGTGGTCGGCGTCCCCTTCATCGTCCTGCTGGCGCCCCTGGCGATCCGCACCCAGGACGGGCGCAATGTGTATCAGCTCATATCCCTGCGGATCGGTTGGTCACAGCGCAAGTCCCGGGGCGAGCACCTCTACGTCTCGGGCCCGCTGTCGGCGCGCCCCGGTGGTCGGTTCCGCCCGCCCGGCCTGCTCACCCGGGTGAGCGCGTTGGAGGGCCGCGACGGCTACGACCGCGCCTTCGGAGTGCTGCACCACAAGGGACGCAACCTCTACACCATCGTGCTGCGGTGTGAGCCGGACGGCGGCTCGCTGGTCGACCCGGACCAGGTCGACACGTGGGTGGCGCTCTGGGGCGAATGGCTGGCCCGGCTCGCCCACGAGCCGGCCCTGCGGGGCGCCTCGGTCATCGTCGAGACCGCCCCGGATCCGGGAACCCGGTTGGCGAACGAGATCCTGCCCCGCCTCGCCCCGGACGCGCCGGCCGCCGCTCGGGCCGTCATGGAGGAGGTGGTCGACGACTATCCGTCGGCCTCGTCCGAGATGAACTCCTACATCACGCTCACCTACGGCACGTCGGGCGGGCCACGACGCGACCCCGAGGACGTCGTCGCGGACCTGGCCGTGCGGGTGCCGAGTCTGCTGACCGGGCTGATCAGCGCGGGCGGCGGTGTGGCCGAGCCGTTGAGCGCCGAGCAGATCGCCGAGATGGTCCGGGTCGCCTACGACCCGGCCTGCGCCGCCGAGGTGCTCAACGTACGTGCCGAGCACGGCCACACCGGTCTGGAGTGGGAGGACGCGGGCCCGGTCGCGGCGGTGGAGTCGGTCGACGCGTACCACCACGACTCGGGTGTCTCCCGGACCTGGCTGCTGACGCTCGCGCCCCGGGGCACGGTGCGGGCCAGTGTGCTGCGCACGATGCTGGACGCCTCGGACGGGACCCGCCGCAAGCGGGTCGCCCTGCTCTACCGACCGCTCGATCCGGCGACGTCCGCACGGATCGTCGAGTCGGACCGGCGTACCGCGCAGTTCATGGCGACGTCCAAGCGCGGCATGGTGCAGGCCCGCGCCAGCGCCGAGGTGCGCGCCGCCGAGCAGGCCGCCGCCGAGGAGGCGACCGGGGCGGGGCTGGTGGAGTTCTCGTTGATGCTCACCATCACCGTCGACACCCCGGACCAGCTCGACGACGCGGCGGTGCTGGTCCGCAACATGACCGGTTCCAGCCGGATCGCGATGCGCGCCGCCAACCGTATGCAGGCCGCCGCGTTCAGTTGCACGCTCCCCGTCGGGATCCTGCCCTGGGAGCAGACCCTACTGCCGCACGAACTTCAGGAGGCGATGTGACAGACATCCTAGCGCGCTCCACCGGGACCGTTACCCGGGCGGTCGACCTCGGCGCCGGCTGGCCGGCCGGCCACTCGGGCGGGCAGACCGCTCTGACCGGAGTCACCGGCGACCTGGCCGAGGGCGCCCCGGTGATCCGAAGTCAGAAGCCCAGGAAACGTCCGGCCGTGCCGGAGTCGACGCGCGGTTGGGCGGGCCGGGGTGGAGGCCGGGTCGGCTATCTCGACTCGCCGACGATGTGGCGGGCGACCACCGTGCAGGCGTGCGGCCTGTGGCCGTTCTCCGCCGGCTCCGGTGCGCCGATGTCCGGCGTACCGATCGGACAGCACCTCTTCACGGGCGCCACGGTGTGCGGCGATCCGCTCTCCTGGTTCACCCGCGCCCGCTACATCTCGAACCCCTCCCTGTTCATGCTCGGCATGCCGGGCTTGGGGAAGTCCACTCTGATCAACCGGATGGCGGTCGGGCTGGCCGCCACCGGCGTGGTTCCGCTGGTGCTCGGCGACCTCAAGCCGGACTACGCCGACACGGTCCGCGCGCTCGGTGGCCAGGTGATCCCGGTCGGACGCGGGGTCGGCGGCATCAACGTGCTGGACCCGGGGGCGATGGGCATCGCCGCCGAGCGCATCGGCGGTTCGGCGGGCAAGGCGCTCGCCGCCGAGACACACGGCCGGGTGCTGAACATGGTGGCGGCGCTGCTGACCATCGTGCGGGGCCGGGCGCTGGACGACCACGAGCAGGCAGTGCTCTCTGCCTGCCTGCGTCACCTGCGGGACCGTACGCCGAGTAACCGCGCACCCCTCCTGCCCGACCTGCTGCGGGTGCTGGACGAGGGGCCGGACCGGGTCCGTGCGGTGACCCTCGATCGGGGGCAGGATACCCGCTACCGGGACGCGGTGGACCCGCTGCACCGGTCGTTGCTGGGCATCCTCGACGGGGCGCTGGGGGACACCTTCGGCTCGGAGACCTCCACCCGCATCGACCCGGACGCCCCGGCCGTGTGCATCGACATCTCCCGAATCGGTGAGGCGGACACCCAGCTCACCGCGGCGGCGATGCTCGCGGCCTGGTCCGACGGCCTGGGTACGGTGGCCGCCTCGCACGCCCTGGCGGACGCGGGGTTGGCGCCGCGCCGGTGGTTCTTCACCATCCTCGACGAGCTGTGGCGTCCGCTGCGGGCCGCCTCCGGTATCGTCGACCGGATCGACGCCCTGACCCGGCTCAACCGCTCGCTGGGCCTCGGCGACGCGAAGATCACCCACACTCTCAAGGACGCCGAGGCGCTGGGCACCGACGCGGATCGGGCGAAGGCGCGCGGCTTCGTGGAGCGGGCCGGGATCGTCGCCTGCGCCGGCCTGCCGATGGCCGAGATGCAGGAGCTGGGTCGGGTGGTGGGTATGTCCCGGCGGGAGATCGAGCTGGTCTCGTCGTGGTCGTCCCCGCCCGGCTGGGCGAGCACCGGCTCGAACGAGGAACCGCCCGGTCGCGGCCGTTTCCTGATCAAGGTCGGTGGACGTCCGGGCATCCCGATCCGGGTCACGATCACCGAGACCGAGCGGCGGCTGCACGACACGAACCTGCGCTGGGTGCAGAACGGGTACGCGCAGGAGCAGGCCGCCGAGCGGGCGGCGGCCCGGATGGTGGCCTTCGAGGCCGAGGCCGAACTGGGCAACCTGGCCATCCGTCCCGAGTTGGTGTCCGACGGCGAGGGGTGGTCGTCATGAGCCGCTCACCCGGTGGCCGTCCGCACGGCACCGACCTGATCTTCTGGGCCTTCACCGTGATGGTGCTCGCGAACGCGGGGATCTTCCTGGTGGCCTGGCTCGGCGGCACCCTCGGCGCTGTCGTGACCCTGCACGGTTGGCACCCGCCACCGGCGACGATGGACTCGTACGTCCTGCTGGTCTCCGGGCGGATCGACGTGCTGTGGCCGGGGGTCTCACCGATCGCGGTCTACGGCGGCATCGTGGTGTCGATGGCGCTGCTCGTCCTGTCCGCCGCGCTGGGCGTCCGCAAGGTCCTGGAGCTGCGGGCCCGTGGCAAGGGACTGGCCGGTACGCACGAGCTGGCGTCGCTCGCCCCGGCGGGGATCGCGGCCCGCGCCCGCGAGTTGCGCCCCTCGCTGGCGGGCATGCGGGACTTGCCGCCGGACGAGCGGGGCAACCTCCTGGGTGACCTGATGCCGAACGGGCCGGAGCTGCGCTCCTCCTATGAGGACGTGGAGCTGGACCTGATGGCGCCGCGCGCGGGCAAGTCGACCGGAATCGCCATCCCCCGGGTGCTCCGGGCCCGGGGCGCGGTGCTGCTCACCTCGAACAAGTCCGACGTGTACTCGGTGACCCGAGCCGAGCGGGAGCGGATCGGCACGGTCTGGACCTTCGACCCGCAGGGCATCGCGCACACACCGCGCGAGATGTGGTGGGACATGCTCGGCGGCTGCGTGACGATCGAGGGTGCGCGGCGGCTGGCCGGGCACTTCGTGGCGTCGGTCAACGACGACACGACCAAGAAGGACTTCTGGATAGCGGCCGCGCAGAACACGCTGACGGCGCTGTTCCTCGCCGCGGCTCGGGGCGGGGCCACCATCTCCGACCTGTTGGGCTGGCTCGCCGACCCGGCCGACCGTACGCCGATCGACCTGCTCCGCGATGCCGGGATGGGCGCGATGGCCGAGCAGTTGCAGGGGACGGTGCGCGGCGCGGTGGAGACCCGGGACGGCATCTACGAGACCTCGCGCCAGTGCGTGGCCTGCCTGCTCGACCCGGAGATCCTCGCCTGGGTGTCATATGACCCGGATCTGCCGGAGTTCCTGCCGGACCTGCACGTACTCGGTCGGGACACGCTCTACCTGCTCTCCAAGGACGGCGGCGGCTCGGCGGCCGGGGTGATCGCCGGCATCGCGGACGCCACGCTGCGGGCCGGCGTGGTTGCCGCGGAGCGGATGGGCGGGCGGTTGGACCCGCCGATGACGGCGGTGCTCGACGAGGCGGCGAACGTCTGCCGGATCTCCGACCTGCCCGACCTCTACTCCCACCTCGGCTCGCGGGGGATCAACGTCGTGACGCTGCTGCAGAGCTACCGGCAGGGGTCGCGGGTCTGGGGCGATGCGGGGATGGACGCGTTGTGGGGCGCCGCCACGATCAAGCTGCTCGGTGCGGGCCTGGACGACGCCGACTTCGTGGAGAAGGTCTCCAAGCTGGTGGGCCAGCACGACGTGAGCACGCTCAGTGTCTCGCGCAGCCGCGACGGTTCCTCGCGCTCCACCTCGTTCCGGCAGGAGAACATCCTGCCCCCGGACCGGATCCGCGCCATGCCGAAGGGGACCGCGCTGCTGCTGGCCACCGGCATCCGCCCAGCGGTGATCCGGTTGCGTCCCTGGTACAAGGAGCCTGACGCCGCCCGCATCTCCGCCGCCGCCAAGCGGGAGGTGGCCGCCATCACCGAGCGGGCCACCCGTAAGCAGTTCCCGAGCTCATTCGCGGTGCCGTCCGACTGACGATCAGTGTCGGAAAACCTCCAGATCCTCATGAACCCTGGCCAGGTGTGCCGCGTTGAGCGTGTATCCGGTTCCGCAAATGGTAGGAGGAAGAGCAGATGTCGGATCTTTACAATGAGTGGGCCTACTACAACCAGGACGGCAGCAACGCCAACGCGTACAGTGGCCGGAACTCGCCGACGGCCGCAGGGTCGAACAACTATGCGCAGTATGCTCAGTCGCAGGCAGCTGGATCGGACCCGAATCTGGGTCGGGCTGGCTACGGGCCGGGTGACGTCGTCGACTCCGACCGACTGAGAATTGACACGCAGTATGTGGACAACGGCACGCAGACGGACGGGCGAACGGTAAATGACTTCTACCCGAATATCAACCACGACTACCGGCTCATGGGAGGGGGGAACTCGCCAACATCCTCGGTAGCTGAACGGTCGGGTCTGGATCTCGATCGGAACCACAGCGACTACCGCGGGCTGGAAGCCGGCTTTCTCGCCGCGCTCGAGGGAAAGCCGGTCAGTATTGTGTCGACTGGTGACGGCAAGCTGGGTGTGGTTCCCGCTGCGGAGCCCGGGTCACATGCGCCTTCGCTGCAGGGCGGCGGGTCGAGCCTGGGTGTGGGTATGGCTTCGCAGCCCGGGTCTCATCAGCCCTCCCCGCAGGGCGCCGACTTCGATGCCAGCATCAGAGGGTTGGCTCCCTCCGATCAGTATCAGATTCAGGAAACCCCGGACCGCCGCAGTCAAGACCAAACGAGTGTGGTGCGGATCGATGCGGCTGGCCGAAAGCATTGGGCGACCTGGGAACAGGCCGCCCTGCTCGGGGCGGCCGTGGGATTCACGGGGGAGACTCTGGGAAGGGCGCTCGTCGCCCCTGCGGGTATTCTCGCCGGTGTAGCCGCAGCAAGCGTCCCGGATGTCGTGAACGGGCTTTGGGCCGCCAAAACTGAATTTTTGAAATACCAGAACGGGGGAAGGCCAAACTGGGACAGAGCGTTGAGTGGCCTCTCAAAGGCCATTGCGTTCGGCGCTACCGCTGGCATCCCTGCTCAGATGTACCGCGCATACCAACCAGGCGCGGGAGACCCGGACCAGGTCGTGTACGACGGGCCCCAGATGCGATGGGCGGCTCTTCCCGCCGGTATCGCTGCCGGAGGTGCCTTCGCGGCACTCGTGTTCGACAGGCGGGCGCGCGCGCAGGAGGTGAAGGAGGCAGGGGTCAATCAGCATCACGGTTTCGCCGGCCTGGAGTCGCAGAGCGCGGAGGGCCGGGATCGAGGGCGGGAAGACGTCTCGGGCGTCCACCGCCGCAAGGGTCAGGAGAGGGCGAAGGCCGCCGCTCCCGGATCGTGATGGTCGGGCTGAGCGTCGTCGAAGAAGAATGGTGAGGATTATCCGTGATAGACGAAATGCGGCATTCTGCGCCGGCCCGGGATGATGTTCCCGAGGCGGGGTCGCCGCCGGAAGTGCCTGCGTCCGAGAAGAAGAGCGAGCCGTTCTTCATTCTCTACCTCAACGGTCCAACCTACCTGGAGGAGCTGCGACGGCTGTCGCTGTGGGTGGAGAAGCTCCTGATCCCGGTGTACGGCGAGGAGGTGACATCCGGGGCGCCGTGGTGCCCGCGCTGGCACCAGCACACCGAGGCCGTCGCCTACTTTCACGGGCTGTGGCTGGCCTGGCAGGACAAGACCGGCCCAAAGGCCAGTCTCACCGGCCCCTCCGAGTGGCACCGGGACCACCTCGGCCCCACCATGACCGCGCTGCGCAACCCTTCGGGTCCCTTCGCGGGTTGCAAACCCGGGGCGCACCGCGCGAAGGAGCGCCCATATGTCGAACCAAACGGCCCCGAGAACTTCGGACCCTGACGCCGCACCCGCACCGGCCCGCCGGAATCGAACGGCGGGCCGGCCCGGCGTGGCGGACGTGCAACGACGGCTGGGGCGGATGGGCCTGGACTCCATCCGGCACTCCCACCGAGGCGTCGGTCGCGGGTGAGGTCGACCCTGGTCCAGGGCCGTCGATCCTGACCGGCGACAGCGCCCTGCCGCAGGCCAGGATCGACGTGCCTGGCGGCCGGTCAGGCCGGGACGTGCCCAGCAGTCCAGCACGCCGAGTGGCTGTGACAGGCGACGTACGCCTCAAGCGCGTCGTGCAGCGCGGCCCGGCGGGTGGCCGTGAGCCCGGCCGCGATGTTGTTGAGCTGGTGGGGGTCGGTGGTGCGGTTGTAGTACTCCCGCTCGCCGTTCGAGTACTCGACGTAGGTGTAGGTCGCCGTCCGCAGCGCCTCGTAGGTGATGGGGCTGCCGTTGCGTCGGTCCTGGGCGTCGGGGTCGTCGGCCGCCTGGTTGGGGCCTCGGTGCTCGATCAGCGCCCCGGTACGCCAGTTCGGCGCCGCTTCGCCCTGGGCGAGGGGCAGCAGGTTGCGCCCGTCGACGTACGTCCCGACGTCCGCGCCGCCGATGCGTTGGAAGGTCGGCGCCAGGTCGATGTTCTGGACGATCTCGGCCCGCTGCGAACCGGGGACGACACCGGGCCCGGCGACAACCAGCGGGACCCGCACGTCGGTGTCGAAGGCGGTCTGCTTGCCGCCGGTCAACCGGTACTCGCCCATGTGGAAGCCGTTGTCCGAGCTGAACACGACGTACGTGTCGTTGGCGATGCCGCTGCTGGTGAGCTGGGCGCGCAGGTTTCCGATCAGCCGGTCGACGGCCTGGACGGACTGGGCACGCTTGCGGAAGTTCGTGTCCAGGTTGCTCTTCTCCTGCGCGGTCAACGGCCCGTTGCCGGCCAGCCAGGACGGCGGGTTGGCGGGCAGCCGGTCGTACGCCGCGGTGCGCGGGGCGGTGAGCCCGGGGAAGTCGTCGAGGTCCTGGTTGGCCGGGGTGAACGGGCTGTGCGGGGCGAAGGTGGAGACCTCCAGCAGGAACGGCGTGTTGGCGGCCGCCGCGCGCTGGATGAAGTCCCTGCCCTTGCGGGACAGCACGTTGGTCAGGTAGTCGGCGGGTTGACTGCCGTAGTGGACGACGGTGTGGTTCTCGTTGAGGTCGTAGTTGTACTCGGGGTACCCGTTGCCCGCCACGTACCACTCGGACCAGCCGGGCGGGACGTACGTCTGCGACCCGCCCTGCGTGTCCGCCGGCTGGTAGCCGTTGAGGTACTTGCCGATGAACCCGGTCCGGTAGCCGCTGCCCTGCAACGCCGTCGCGAAGGTCCGGTTCTCGTTGCCCCGGCCCTTGAAGACCGCGAACCCACCGTCGGCGCCACCGTTGGTGAACACGCCGGTGTCGTGCGGGAACTGGCCGGTCAGGATCGAGGAGCGGGACGGGCAGCACAGCGAGTCGGTCACCGTGTAGTTGGTGAAGGTGGCGCCCTCGTTCTGTAGTTGCCGTACCTGCGGCAGGTACTGCACGAGGTTCCACGCGAGATCGTCGACGAGCACGAAAATGATGTTGGGGCTGGCGGTGGCGGCGGACGCCGGAGCCGGCTCGGCCCCGCGCGCCGGTGTCCACGCGGCGAGCAGGCTGAGCGCGGCCACGAGGGTGGCGGCGACGAGACGTCGATGGGTGATGACCATGCCGTCAAGCCTCGTCAAAATTTATCAGCATCTATTCAACAGGTGGTGATGATCCGATCAACACCGTGCCGCGTCCCGCTCCGGCGCGCCCTGACTAGCATGCCCTCGTGATCGAAGAATTGATCAGGCGCGCTGCCGCCGAGGACGACGACGCCATCGAGAAGCTGGGCGTGATCGCCGACGCCGATCCGCAGAGCCTGACCCCGTACCTGGGCCCTGCTCGATGCCGACGTGCTGTGACCCGCGAGAGTGTACCGGGCGGCGGACGACGACGTGGTACGCCGCATCATCGAGCGGATCGACGGCGGGCGCACGCCGGACCGGCTCAACCATCTGCTCGTCATCCTCGCGCACACCGCGCACCCGCTCGCCGAGAGCGCCATGCGTCGCTGGTCGACGATCCGTGGCTTCGCGGCGCCATATCGGCATTGCACGGCGCGTTTCTGCAACCCGGCGACGAATTGCGGGCGGAGACGCTGCTGCCTCTGCTCACCGACAGTGTGCGTGCCCGCCTGGGGGAGCGGATCGTCCTGCCGGACGCCGATCCCACGGCGGCCTACCTGCTTCGCGACCTGATCGAGCAGCACGTTACCGACGGGGTCTCGCTGTACGAGGCTGGTCGGCTGCTGCACTTCGACCCCTCGTACCTGGTCCGGGCGTTCAGCCGCGAGTTCGGCATGTCGCCGTACCGCTACCTGACCTCCCGGCGGGTCGACGAGGCGCGACGCCTGATCCTGGACGGGCACCCCCTGGACCGGGTCGCCACGAGCAGCGGCTTCTACGATCAGCCGCATCTGGCCCGCCACTTCAAGCGGATCCTCGGCGTCAGCCCGGGCGTCTTCGCCCGCACGGCTGGGCTCGCCGCAGCGTCGACGTAGTTGCGGGAAGCGCCGTCCTGGCACGTGCCGCAGCAGTCACGTCAACTTCGTACAAGACCCCTGAAGTGCCCAGGCCACATGATCGAGCCATGCAGCCTGAACCAGCGCCCGTGCGCTTTGACACCAAGATTGCCGTGCTACTCCGCGACGACGTGCTTCCCTGGCAGCGCCTGAACATCACGGCGTTCCTGGTCAGTGGATTGGGGACGGTGGTGCCCGAGGTGATTGGCGAGCCGTACGAGGACGCGGACGGCGCGCGGTACCTGCCCATGTTCCGCCAGCCCGTCCTGGTCTTTCAGGGCGACCGGGATGTGCTGCGGTTGGCGCACCAGCGGGCCATCAGCCGGGACCTTCCTATATCGGTGTTCACGTCCGAGTTGTTCGGCACGGCCAACGACCGGGACAACCGGTCCGCCGTGCGGGCGGTACCCACCGAGAAGCTCGACCTCGTCGGGCTGGCGGTCTACGGCCCGCGCAACGCGGTGGACAGGGTGCTGAAAGGCGCCGACATGCACCCCTGACCGGTGGTCGCCGGCGACGGGATCCTTCCCTGGTCAGGCACTAGATCATGCGACGCCGTACCCGCCACACCGCCACACCGGTCAGGACCCCCGCAACCGCGACGAACAGCGCAGCCTCGATGAGCTGGAACGTCCAGAACCGGTCCGCGCTCCAACTCGTGCAGGACGTGGGAGGAGAACAGGACGGTCACTCCGCCTTCGGCCACCGCGCCAATGAGGACCTGGAGGAACTCGTGCCGGGCCAGCGGGTCGAGGCTGGCCACCGGCTCGTCGAGGACGAGCAGGTCCGGCCGCTTCGCCAGGGCCAAAGCCGACACGAACTCGGCCGCTGTCACGCCACGTCCTCATTCCTGGTCTGCTGGTGGACGGACGTGAAGAGCGCGTCGACCGCCTGCTCGTCGAGGCCGGCCGCGTAGGCGCGGCGCAGCCAGGTCGCCGCGCCGCAGCGACGTGTACGTCGATGCCGACATCACGGCCGACTGCTGCGCGTCGACGAACGTGCCCTGGCCGGGCCGGCCGGTGACCAGGCTCTCCTGTTCCATCTGCCGGTACGCCTTGGCGACCGTGTTCGGATTGATCGCCAGGTCCTCGACCACCTCCGGATGAGCGGGAGGCGGTCACCGGGTTGGAGGTTCGCCACCTGGGAGGCGTGGCACGCCCACTTCGGCGTTCCGGAGGACGAGTGGGACGACGGCGCCCTCATCGAGGACCCGGGTGGCGTCCGGCCCAGCATCTCGTTCCCGAAGGTGCCGGAGCCGAAGGTCGTCAAGAACCGTATGCACGTCGACATCCAGGTCGGCGGTGGCCGGGGCGAGCCGTTCGACGTGCGGTGGCCGCGCGTCCAGGCGGTGGTCGACAAGCTGGTGGCCGCGGGCGGATCCGTGCTCGGGGTGGACGCACCGGACGGTACGCCCGACCACGTGACGATGGCCGACCCGGAGGGGAACGAGTTCGACGTCCTCTAGGACGTCGACGTCCTCAGATGGAGGACTTCGACGCACGCCGCGACGAGCGGGCGTCAGCCGTCGCCGTGCTGCCGTTCCCGCTCTGCCAGAGCAGCCGCTGCCCGGTCCAGGTCGTGGTGAGGAAACACCGGGATGCCCGGGCGGCGCAACGCCTCCACCGCGACGCCACGCCCAGGGACGGCTGGCGGGCGCGGCACCGGGAATCCGACGGCCAGTTCTGGACACAGCGACACGAGGCACCCCTCAGAAGCCCAGCGCTGCCAGATCGGAGAGGCGACCGGGCCGAGCCGGTGCCGGTCCGATGGTAGTGCGGCCTCAGTTCCAGCCTCTTCCAGCCCGAGTCCACGCCTCCTGGTCTACCGGCCGAGGACCCTGTTGTAGCCACGTGAGAATGCGCTGGGCGTGTTCCTCGGGGGTCTCGGCGGATGACTCCAGGCGGAGGGCCTCATCGAAGTACGGGAACGCGTCGGCCCGCTCGCGAACGAGCGCTTCGTCGAGATCCGTGGCTTGGTGACGTTCCCGGAATCGGCTCACGGCCTCGTCGGGCGTTACGAAGAACTCGACGACCCAGAGCGATGCGGAGGAGCCGGCCAACGCTGTCAGGAGACTGGCACGCTGTTCACGCCGAGCGTAGGTGCACTCGAGGACCACCGTCTCTCCCTGATCCACAAACATGCGGGCGAGGAGGTGCGCAGCGTCGTAGGCGCGCAGCCGATCGTCACGATTTCGATCGGACCCAGGGAACAGGAGTTCGAAGAGGGTGTCGACCTCCAGGTGGATCCGACCGTGACCCGGGGAGGACCGCTCGGCGGCCAGAACCGCCCCTGCCGTGGTCTTGCCCGAGCACGGAGGGCCCGAGAGCAAGACGATCCCGTTGCTGGTCATTCCCCTCACGTCTGTGATGTTGAGGACGCTCCTTCCGAACGGACCAGGTCTGGAAGCGCCCGAAAGTCTATCCACCTGGATCTGCCGCAGTTCGGTCGCCAGCCCTCGTCCAGCGATCAAACCTCGTGAGTAAGGGAACCGAGTCGTCGGGCCGCCGTTGTCCAGTTTCACGGATGCCTCGCGCCCTGAACTCTGCGGCTTGGCTCGGAGCCCTTTGGCGTCCCTGGCGGTGGTGCCGGTCAGCCGACGGATGGGGCGAGCACCGATTCGCACCACTGGCGGAAGGTCGTCCCCAGGCCTCCGTCGTGGGCGGGTGGGTAGACGCCCGCCGTCTGCGCCTCGGCCATCTCGATCATGGCGTCGACGACCGCCGGGCTCGCTCCGGACGATGCGTACCGGGCGCGGTAGTCGGCGAGGGTGGCCTGCTGGTAGGTGACCGGCCGGCGGAGGGTCTCGGAGATGATCTGCGCCATCTCGCGCGGGGTGTGGTCGACGGGTTCGCGCACGGGCACGTCCTGGTGGCCGGTCCAGGTGGTGTCGGTGAGCAGGCTGGTGGCCGTGCGGGCGATGTCGGTGGTGGCTACCGCCGCGAGCGGCGCGTCAGGGTCGGCGGTGAGCACGAACATCCCCTGGCTCCTGATGAGGTCGACCTGGTGCAGCAGGTTCTCCATGAAGAACGCCGCCTGGAGCGAACGGTAGGCGGCGCCGCTGGACTCCAGCGTGTCGTCCATCGCCCAGGCCGCCGAGAGCAGCCCGGCCGGGCCGTCGAATCCGCGGCCGAGCGAGGAGACGGCCACGACGCGGGGTACGGCGTGCGCACGTACCGCCTCCGCGATGGGGCGCGCGAAGCCGAGGTAGTGCTCGGTGACGTCCGGGGCGCCGAAGTTCGGTGGTACGAGCACGAAGAGCGCCGTGGCGTCGGTCAGCGCGGTCGTGAGCACGGCGGGGTCGGCGTGGGAGCCGACGATCACGTCGGCGTGCTCGCGAAGGGTCTCGGGCAGGCGGGAGGGGTCGCGGGCGATCAGGCACAGCGGTGCGCCGGCGGCGTGCAGGGACTCGGCGACAGCCGCGCCGATCGTGCCCGTGGGAGTCGTGATGACGATCATGGTTCCCATCGTCGCGCCGGTGATCGCGGACGAGAAGGACCAGTTCGGACGGCATTATTATCCTCAGGGTATGAATCTCGTGGAGTCCCGGCCGCTGCGTTACTTCGTGGCCGTCGCCGAGGAGCTCAACTTCAGCCGGGCCGCCGAGCGGCTCGGCATCGCCGCACCGGCCCTGTCGCGCGCGATCTCCGGGCTCGAGGCGGATCTCGGCGTCCGTCTCCTTGAGCGCACCACCCGAAGCGTCGCGCTCACCGACGTGGGCGCGGTGTTTCTCGCCGACGCGCGGGCAGCGCTCGTCGCGCTCGACGCCGCCACCCGACGCGCCCGGCGAGCCGCGGGTGTGCCCGGAGGCAAGCTGGTGGTCGCGGTGAAGGCCGACGTCGAGGGCGGCCTGCTCGAGGACGTGCTCGCGGCGTACCAGGCGGAGCACGCCGCCGTGCCGATCGAGGTCATGTTCACCGGCTGGCGCGAGCAGCCGGCCCTGTTGCGCGCGGGCGAGGCCGACGTGGCGATCGTCATCGAGCCGTTCGACGCCGATGGTCTGGACGTCGAGCCGCTGCTGTGCGAGCCACAGGTGCTGGCGCTACCGGCCGGGCATCCGCTCGCCGGACGGCCCCGGCTGCGGATGGCCGACATCGAGACCGGGCACCAACGGACTGTTCCCGGCGCCCACGTCTACCTACGACGCGGCGAGCAGGCGCCACCGTTCGGGGACATGGTGCAGATGCTGCGTCAGATCGAACTCGGGCGGATGCTCGCGCTGCTCCCGGTCTCGCTCGCCGAGCGCAACGCCCGCCCGCAGCTCACCTGGCGGCCGGTCGACGACGCGCCGGAGGCCGCCTTCTCAGTGGCGTGGCCGCAGAACTCGCACTCGCTCGCGGTCGCCGCGTTCGTCCGGGTGGCCACCGCGATCTCGGCCCGCCGCCGGACCAGCCGGCTGCCGGACGCCGCGGAGACCGCCTGAGTACCTGTGCGGTCAACCAGCGTGACGCGACGCCGCGCCGTCAGCGGCGGCGGCGGGCGTCGGCCTCGGCGTCGAGCAGGCTGTTCAGGGTCAGCGCCGTGTTGATCAGCGACAGGTGGCTGAAGGCCTGGGGGTAGTTGCCGATCTGCTCACCGGTCGCGGCGATCTCCTCGGCGTAGAGGCCGAGGTGGTTGCTGAAGGTGAACATCTTCTCGAACGTGAGTCGGGCGTCGTCGAGGCGGCCGGACCGGGCCAGCGCCTCGACGTACCAGAAGGTGCACATGTTGAAGGTGCCCTCGTGGCCCGGCAGTCCGTCGGGGGAGTGGACCGGGTCGTACCGGTGGACGAGGCTGTCGGAGACGAGTTCGCGTTCGATCGCGTTCAGGGTGGACAGCCACAGCGGGTCGCTCGGCGTGACGAATCCGACCGCCGGCATGGCCAGCAGCGCGGCATCGAGCACGTTCTCGTCGTACGCCTGCACGAAACTGCCGCGATCCTGGTGGTATCCGCGGGCCATGACCTGGTTGTAGATGCGGTTGCGTTGTTCGGTCCAGCAGGTCAGGTCGCCGGGGCGGCCGGTGCGGTTGGCCAGGCGGATGGCCCGGTCCAGCGCCACCCAGGACATCACCCGCCCGAACGTGTAGTTACGGGGGTGGTGCCGGCTCTCCCAGATGCCGGCGTCGCGCTGGTCCCAGTTGTGACAGAGCCAGTCGACGAGCCGGACGGTGCTCTTCCACACCTGGTGTGAGACGCGGATGCCCTGCTCGTCGGCGAGGTGCATGGCGTAGAGCGCCTCGCCGTGGATGTCGAGCTGAAGCTGGTCGGCGGCGCCGTTGCCGATCCGCACCGGCCGGGAGCCGCGGTAGCCCTCCAGGTGGTCGAGCACCTCCTCGTGCAGGTCGGAGGAGCCATCCACCCGGTACATGATCTTCAGCGGGTCCTGGTGTTCGCTGGCCGTGCGGATGCGCTCGTCCAACCAGTCCATGTAGCGGCTGACCTCCTCGGTGAAGCCGAGGCCGAGCAGCGCGTGCACCGAGAAGGACGTGTCGCGTACCCAGGTGTAGCGGTAGTCCCAGTTGCGGGACCCGCCGACCAGCTCGGGCAGGGCGGCGGTGGGCGCGGCGATCATCGCGCCGGTCGGCGCGTACGTCATGAGTTTCAGCGTGATGGCGGAGCGCTCGACCATCTCCCGCCAGCGGCCGGTGTAGCTGGAGCGTTCCAGCCAGCGCCGCCAGTAGTCCCGCGTCCACTCGAACATGCCCTGGATCTCCTCGGGCGGGAAGATCCGCGGTTCGGTGGCGCCCGTCTCCAGGACCACGCCGCCGACGTCGCCCTCGTTCAGGGTGCCGTACGCGACGAGGTCGCCGTCCTCAAGGCGGACGTCGCCGCGTTCGTGGATCAGCCGCCGAATGGGGTCGACGGGGTTGAACGTCAGCGTCGCGGACCGGCTGCGAAAGACGTAGCCGTTGGGGTGGATTTCCAGCTGGTGCTCCTCCCGCGCGAAGTCGAAGCGCGGCCGGCACTCCACCCGGAAGCGCATGCTGCCGCGGACCATGGTGACGATGCGGACCAGCCGGTGCGCGTCGGTGGCCCGCTCACCGGTGACCGGCATGAAGTCCATGACCTCGGCCACCCCGTCGGCGCTGATGAACCGGGTGATCAGGATGGGTGTGCCGGGGAGGTAGAGCTGTTTGGTCACGTACCGCACGTCGTGCGGCGCGATCCGGAAGTAGCCGCCCTTGTCCTTGTCGAGCAGCGCGGCGAAGATGCTCGGCGAGTCGAAGCGCGGCGCGCAGAACCAGTCGACGGTGCCGTCGCACGTCACCAGCGCGGCGGTCTGCAGGTCACCAATGAGTCCGTGATCTTCGATCGCCGGATAGTTGTCCACGTTTCTCCCCGGTTCGGCCGCGTCCTGCGCATCGAACTTAAGGGGGATTTGTCGAAGTTAGGGGATATTCACGTTGAACCACCCTGTCGCGTACCCCCGACGGCACATCCCCCTCGGCGGGCCGCTCGTTGGTGCGACGAGGGCGGACGGAGGGGGACGATGTCGGGGAAACGCGGTGCGGACCTCCTGCGCCCTCCGGACAGCGCTGGGCGCGCCACGTTCCTGGAGCTCTTCTTCGACCTCGCCTTCGTGGTGGCACTCACGCGGGTCTCGCAGCGCTTCGTCGAGCTGGACGGCGACACGGGGTGGGAACTCGTCGATGGGCTCGGTCGTACCCTGCTGCTGTTCCTGGCGCTCTGGCTGGTCTGGTCGCACACCACCTGGATCACCAGCCGCTACGAGCCCGAGAGCGCGATCATCCAGGCCGTGGTGGTCGGCACGATGTTCGCCGGCCTGGTCATGGCGGTCACCCTGCCCCGGGCCATGGAGGAGCGGGCGCTCCCGTTCGTGGTCGCGTACCTGCTGGTGATGGTGGTCCGGCCGCTGGTGATCGCGGCCGCGCTGCGGGGCCATCCCCGGCGGCTGGTCGCGTTCCGGCTCTCCGCGTGGGCTGCGCTGAGCGCGCCGATCTGGCTGGTCGGCGCGCTCGGCCCGGAGCGACTGCGCCTGCCGCTGTGGGCCGTCGCCGTCGGCGTCGACTACCTCGCCTGGTTCCTGGGGTGGCCGCTGCCGCGCCTGGGCGCCGCGGCGGTGGCGCACTGGCGGATCGCCGGTACGCATCTCGCCGACCGCTACCAGCAGATGTTCCTCATCGCGCTCGGCGAGTCGATCCTGGTGATCGGCGTGGAGTTCAGCGGCCAGGACTACTCCGCGGGTCGAGCGGCCGCCTTCACGGTCGCCTTCGTCACCACCGCGCTGATCTGGCGGATCTACTTCCACCGCGCCGGTCTGCTGCTGACCGAGGCGCTGGGTGGGGCGGGCCAGCCCGCTCGCCTGGGTACGGCGTTGGAGCGGACGCACCTGCTCATCCTGCTCAGCGTGCTCCTCACCTCGGTCGGCTACGAACTGGTGATCGGCGACCCGTTCGGCGCGCCCCGGCCGGCGTGGCTGCTGTTCGTGGTGGGTGGTCCGGCGCTCTTCCTCGTCGCGCGGTTGCGGTTGGAGTACGAGGTGTTCGGCCAGATCTCCCGATCGCGGACGATCGGATTCGTGGTCCTGCTGCTGGTCACGCCGGCGTTGACCCGCTGGCCGCCGATGGTCGGTCTGTGTGCGGTGGCCGGGGTGCTGACCCTGGTCGCGGTCCTCGACGCGCTGGGCAGTCGGCGGCACCCGCCACAGGTCCCCACCCCGCCGGTCGGGCGGGAGTTGCCCGGCAGCCGCGACTTCGAGGCGTGACGGCTCGGCCTTGCCGCGAAGACGGCGCAGGGGTGGGCGACGCGGAGGCGGGCGGTCGAGTCGACCGCCCGCCCGTTGTCGTCAACTCAACGTGAAGGTCACGTCGTCGACGTCGAAGGCCGTGACGCCGTTGCCGGCCGTCTCGCTGCTCAGGAAACTCGCCGTCGCGGTGCGCTCGACCGCCGCCGTCCCGCTCGACATGCCGTACTCCCGCCACTGCGCACCGCCGTCGAAGGCCAGCGAGAACCTCGTCTTCGGGGGAATGCCGGTGACCGCCAGCCCGACGTTCAGGTAGTCACCGCGGGTGGTTTCCGTGGTGCTGGTGCGGACCCAGAAACGGACCGTCAGGTTGCAGTTGGCCGGCACGGTGACGGTCGTGCGCAGCAGGTCGCTACGCGTCACGTCCAGGCCGGCGAAGGTGGCGTACGCGCGACCGGTGTGGGCCGGCCGGGTCTCGTCGCCGAGCACGACCACGCGGGGGCCGGCCGTCCAGCCGTCGGCGCCGCGCTCGAACGACGGGTTGGGGTGAACCTGCCCGGCGCAGGGCGCGGCGGGTGCCGGTGGTGCGTCGGATGCGCCTCGTGCGTCGGATGCGCCTCGTGGGGCGGATGCGCCTCGTGGGGCGGATGCGCCTGGTGGGGCGGATGCGCCTCGTGCGGCGGATGCGCCTCGTGCGGCGGATGCGCCTCGTGCGGCGGATGCGCCGCCCGAGACCAGGAGCAGCAGGGCTGCGGCGGTGGTGGCGATTGCCTTCATCGGTCCTCCTCGAATCATAGAAGGTTGCCGATATCTGACCTTCCGTTACGGGGGCCGCCACGTCAAGCCGTTCCCGACCCTGGCGGCCTCGGCGCCAACCAGCCGCTGATCAGCGCGGGCCGAGCTGGCTGATCTCGTACCCCTGGGGGTAGGTCCGAGCCCTGATGCCGTCGGCGAACAGCGGCGTGGCCCGGGGCGCCCCGAACCACCGCTGCCACCGGGCGCGTGTCCGCAACGCGAGGCGCAGGCCGGCCCGGACCGGCCACGGCGGCGTGTCGACCCGTGTCGCGCGCCGCAGCGGCTCGTCGTACATGGCGCTGACCAGTGCGTTCCCCAGTGGCGCGAGCGGGCGGGGGAGGCGGGCGAGCATCAGCATGCGGGTGGCCCGCTCGATGGCCGCCGCGTCGTCGTTGGGCAGCAGGTGGGCGGCGTCGTGGGCGTCGAACCAGGTCTCGAACTCCTCGAACGACCCGGGGATGTCCGTGATGCCCATCCGACGGCCGAGCTCTCGGTAGAACAGGTAGGTGGCCTGCCGCTCGTGGCAGCAGGGCGGACGCCAGCCGTAGGCGCGCAGCCACCGAATCGGGATCACGACGAGGCAGCCCAGGACGTAGCGGAAGTCGTCGTTGCCGATGTCGTACGGACGGTGGATCTGGTTGACCCGCCGGAGGGCGTCACGGCCCCGGGGCTGGTCGAAGCCGTTGAGGACCATCTCGTACATCAGCAGGCCGGTGTCGTCGATGCGCTTCTGGGTGCGGTCGGTCAGCTCGCCCGTGGTGGTGTGCACGGCGGCGATGGCCGGGACCGAGAAGGACCTGTTGAACGCCAGGTTGAGGCCCAGCTTGAGGTCCCAGGGGAACTCGTATCGCAGCATCGTCTGGTAGATGTCCAGGTAGTCGCGCTGCGGGTCCAGCGTGCGGATCCGCTCCAGGTTGTCGTAACGGCCCTTCATCGGCGCGCGTCTCCTGCCGTCGGGTGCGGTGTGGCGGCGTCGAGCGTCCGGGCCACCACCGGTGATCGGGCGTAGGCGTCGGTGACGAGCGTCAGCCACGCCACCTCGCCGGCATAGCCACCGTCCGGGCGGTGCAGCTCGTCGGCGGGCTGCGGGTCCGCGGCCATCTGGCCGGCCCGATGTCGCCGCAGCGCGCAGGCCAGGTGCGCGGCCTCGATCGCCGCCTGCCGCTCGGTGGTGCCGAGGCCGGCGCCTTCGGCGAACCGGTCGGCCAGCGCCGTCACCCCCACCTCGGTGTACGGGCGCAGCGCCAGGCGGCCGTCGCGGATCTCGGCGACCCGACGGGTGAGCGCGTAGTCGCTGTCGCGCAGGGCCGCGAACCGGCGGCGCAGGGTGGGGTCGAGTTCCAGCTCGGGAAGGGCCGCGACGAGGTCCCGCCAGAGCGGTTCGAGTCGCCGGTACGAGTGGAAGTCCTCCCACCGTTGGCCGATCTTGAGCGTGGGTCCCCACGCCGGCATGGTGAGGCCGATCGTGATGAGCAATGCGCCGATGGTCACCAGCACCGCCGCGATCTGCCGCTCGCCGGTCGGCCGGTAGCCGGCCCAGTAGGCGACGAGGTAGACGATCTTGTTGGTGCTGTAGAGCAGCGCGACGGCTGCGCCCACGGCCGTGATGCGCAGGCCGCGGCGCAGCCAGGGGCGTCCGCAGATCTTCGCGAAGCCCCAGCACAGCCGGGTGATGTCGAAGCAGTAGGCGAAGAAGCCGAGCAGCAGGAAGATCAGCAGGTAGGCGGTGACGACGGGGTCGGTCGCGTACTCGACGGTCAGCCGCACCGGCTCGTCGTACGTGAGGGTGACGGCGAACAGGCCGAACATGACGAGGAACGCGCACGCGGTGACCCAGCCCCAGCGGCGGGCACGGACGGCGGCCGTCGCCGGGGGCAGCGCGAAGTGCAGCAGCATGATCTCGGCGTTCGCCGAGATGGTCAGGGCCCCGGCGTGCGCCATCACCTTGGCGAGGTTGGGCAGGCCCGACACCTCGTCGATCGCGCTCGCGACGGGCGGGATGGCGACCGTGATCCCGGCGGCGAACGCACCGAGGCCCGCGCAGATCGCGCGGCGGGCCCGGCTCGGATGGCGGCGCTGCAACCGCACCATGTACACGAACGCGACCCAACCGGATGCCGCGCACACGGTGTAGAGGACGGTGTCCATTCCCGCGCTACCAGTGGGGGTGTTCGAGGGAGTGCCGCAGCCGGCCGTACAACTCGGCGTCCTGCCCGTCGACAGGTGCCTCGTCCGCGTCACCGCGCCCGCTGCGGACCCGCCGCAGCAGCAGTGAGCCGATCATCTCGGCCTCGCGCTCCTCGGCCGCGGCGTAGTTGCTGCGGCCGAGACTGCGCCGCACGAGTTGCGGGTCGAGGTCGGGCAGCAGCAGCCGGGAGGCGTCCGCGTCCAGCACCTCGGTCGCCTGGTGCCCGGCGAGCAGGTGACCCAGCTCGTGGCCGATGATCAGCAGTTGGTGCAGCGGCGAGGTGTCCTGTTCGTAGAAGATCGCGTCGAAGTCGTTCGTCGGCACGCACATCCCGCACACCGTCTGCGCCGGCAGCGCGATCGGTACCAGGTGAATGGGCCGGCCGCGCCGCTCACCGAGGACGTCGCACAGCCTCCGGACGTCGAAGGGGTCCGGCATCTCCAGCTCGGCGACGATGCGTTCGCAGCGTCGGCGTAGGCGATGCAACCTCACGTCGGTGTTCCCCCACTCGTCGGTGTGCTCCCACCGCAGGATCTGCACTGCCACCCGCTACCGACGATCGTCGGACGCGGTCGTGCCGGTGCCCTCTGCCACGGCCCGTAGCCGGGCCACCATCTGTTCGACGAGCCGCGTGTCGGTCGCGGAGAGGCCGTTGTCGGCGAGCACCTGCCGCAGCGCCACCCGCTTGACGTCCATCCGCCGCAGTTCGCTGAGCAACGTGATCTGGTCCTGGATCCGTCGTGCCGCCGCGTCGTCCACGAAGTAGCCCGAGTTGACACCGAAGGCGGCGGCCAGGGCGCGTACGTGCGAGGTACGGGGATCGCTCGCCACGCCACGACGCAGCTCGCCGATGTAGGCGGCGCTGATCGTCACGCCCGTCTCGGCCGCCGCTTCGTTGATCTTGTCGGCGATCTCCCGATTGGTGTACCTGCGCCCGGGCTCGTCGGAGTCGCCGAGTTCGTCAGGCGTGGGACGGATCTTGTCGAACAGGTACTCCAGCCGTGCTGCCAACGTGTCGAGGGGCGGCAACTCCCGCTCCGTGCGACGACCGTCCACCATGCCCTTCACCCTCCGGCGACCTGAACGACAGTGTCGCAGATGTGCCCCGTCGCGAAACAGACGTTGACACGCACACGGAACGTGAGCGTAAGCTCGCTCCTGTTCGGAGCAACACACGTTGAGCGTGAACCCGTTGTGCTCAACGTGTGTTGCGCGACAGGCCGATCGGGCCGGTCCGGGCCGAACCTGGGGGGGGAAGCGGGGAGGAATCCGCTCCGCGAGGAGCACAACGGGGGATTCCTCCCACGGCCCGACCCGGTCGTGCCGGTCCTTCTGGTCAGCCCGCTACCACCTACCTCAGTACGGGTAGCCCGGAACGTTGAGCCGGACGCTGTACAGGCCGGAGTCGTTCCGTGGGCCCGAGGTGATGAACAGGGTCTGCCGGTCGGAGCCACCGAAGGCGACGTTGGTCGTCCCGGTGAAGCCGGACCGGATCGTGCCCAACTGGACGCCCGTGGGGGAGTAGACGTGGACGAGGGAGTCCCCGCCGGAGGTCCAGTACACGTTGCCGGCGCAGTCGATCGTGCCGCCGTCCGGGCCGCCGATGTAGTTCACGAAGACGCTCCGCGCGCCGGTGCTGCCATCGGGCTGGACGGCGTACTTGTAGATCTTGTTCTCGGAGTAGGCGCCCACGTACAGCGTGCTTCCGTCCGGTGAGAGCGAAATGCCGTTGGGCTGGCGCAGTTGGTCGTCCACCAGCGACACCTGCCCGTTGACGACGCGGAAGACGCTGGTGCGCCCGTTCATCTGGTCCGGGCGGTTGCCGCGCTGGAAGTTGGGGTCGGTGAAGTAGGTGACGCCGTCCGAGCGGACCGCGACGTCGTTGGGTGAGTTGAACGCCCGACCCTGGTAGTTCGTCGCGACGGTGCTGCGGGCCCGGTCATTCAGCCGGTACGCGGACACGTTGCGCTGGTCGTGGGTGGCCGCCACGAGCTGCTGGCCGTCGGCGCTGAGCGCGATGCCGTTGCTGCCGGCGTTCGAGATGAACGTGTCGAACGCCGACGGCGGCGTGAACCTGCGGATCGTGGACGGCTGCACGTTGTACGGCCCGGTGCCGGCGGCCATGTCGGAGAAGAGGAGGTAGCCGCCGTCGGCGACCCAGACTGGCCCTTCGAGGAACGAGAAGCCGCCCTGGATGCGGGGCGCCGTCACCGAACTGGACGGCAGTGGCGAGCCGTAGCTGGCCCCCGTCGGGCAGGCGCCGGGCGGCGTGCCGGGCGGGCCGGCGAGCCTGGCGTACGCGCCGGCCTGGGCGGTCGCCGACGGTCGGGCGGCGGCGGGAACGGGTGCCGCGCTGACCGCGAGGCAGAGCCCGGCCAGGATGGCGATGGTGGGACGCCGGTTCATCGGGTGCTCCAATCGGCGTCGACGGGTCGCGCGGACCGGCCGACGGTGTCGAGGGCGCGTGCGGGCGCGGTGCGGCCCGCCCGCCTGGGCTATTCCAGGTGGAAGGTGGCGGAGCTTCGCTCGGCGCTCGTACCGACCGCCTCCAGGTAGAGCAGACCGTCGCGGTGGCGCACGTAGCGGCCCGGGTAGTTCTGTGACTCCAGCGAGATACCGGCGCTGTCGGCCAGGCCGGGCCGGCGTTGGAAACTCGCATCGCTGGCGAAGATCGACGACCCGTCGTTCGCTGCGATGGACAGGGCGAATCCGTAGTGGCGCAGGTAGTAGCCCGGGTAGTTGGTCGACTCCAACGAAACGCTCCCGCCGCCGGCCAGGCCGTTGACGATGCGGAACTGGGAGTCGGCCAGGTTGGTCACGTTCGGCTCGACCCGTGCCCGGTAGTCGTAGTGCCGGACGTAGCTGGTCGTCAGGTCGTGCGACCGCAGCCGGACCGGGGTTGCCCCGTCGGGCACGGGGATGCCGAAGTTGGGGGTGCCGTCGGCGTTCCAGTACAGCTTCTGGAGGCGGGTCCGCCGGTTGGGGTCGTTCAGGGGGTCGCCGCTGATGTCGCGGTAGTTCCGGTCGTGGTAGACGAGGATGTCACTCTGCGCGTCCTCGGAGACGGTGAACGAGTTGTGGCCGGGGCCGTACTGGCCGGTGGCCGCGCTGGTGGCGAAGACCGGATTGGGGCTCTTGCTCCAGGAGGCCGCGTCGAGCAGGTTCGCGGTGGTCGAGGCGCTGAGCATCCCGAGGCAGTAGTTGGCGTCGGTGGCGCTGGCCGAGTAGGTCAGGAAGAGACGCCCGTTGCGCTGGACCACGGCGGGTCCCTCGGCAACCCGGTAGCCGCGGGTCTCCCAGGCGTACGTCGGTACGACGAGCCGGGTCACGGTGCCCGTGATCTGCCACGGGTTGGCGCCCATCCGGGCGAGGTAGACGTTCGAGTTGGTGGAGATGCCCGGCTCCTGCTGCGCCCAGGTCAGGTAGCGCACCCCGTTGGCCACGAAGGTCGAGGCGTCCAGGCTGAAGGTGTCCCAGGGCGTCGTGATCTGGCCGCGTTCGGTCCAGCCTCCGGTGAGTGGGTTCGCGTTGGCGGTCTCCAGCACGTACATCCGGATGCGCCACACGTCGTCGGTCCGGCCGGCGGCGAAGTAGACGTACCAGCGGTTGTTGATGAAGTGGATCTCCGGGGCCCAGATGTGGGCGCCCATCTCTCCGCTGGTGTGCCGGCTCCAGATCGTGGTCTCCGCCGCCGTCGCCAGCCCCTGCAGCGTGGTCGCGCGGCGCAGGACGATCCGGTCGTACTGCGGCACGGTCGCGGTCAGGTAGTAGTAGCCGTCGGTGTGCCGGAAGATGTGCGGGTCGGCCCGCTGGCTGACCAGCGGGTTGGTGTAGTTCACGGCGGGCGCGGCCTGCGCGGGCCCCGCCACGGGCAGCCCGGCCGACACGGCGAGCACCACCAGCATCGCGGCCAGGACCGACCGTCGGCGGCGGAGGACGCCGGGACCTGCGGCCCTCTGGTCAAGTGGCAGCGGCATCTGTCCTCCGTGAGCTGTGTACGCGGCGCCGGCCAACCTGCGGCACCCGCGGGAGGCGGGGAACGCTCGCGGGCAAGGTGTGTGACGGGAGTGTTGCGCCCCGGTAACGGGCCCAGTGTTGGCGCTAACATCGACGAGTGTCAAGGTCTTCCGGTAGTTCGGCGGGCCGGCCGAGCGGCGGGCCGGCGCCTGCGGCCGTGTGACGCTCCAGCCGCAGCATGTTTCGCCGTTGTGGCGCGGGTACTCAGGCGCACCGGTGCAGCCGGTGGAGAACGAGCGTCGCGAGCGAGGGAGCGTCTGTCATGTCCGATCCGCAGCCCACCGTCGTCCTGGTGCACGGCGCGTTCGCCGAGTCGGCGAGCTGGAACGGCGTGATCGAGCGGCTGGGCGACGCGTACAACGTCGTGGCCGCCGCCAACCCGCTGCGCAGCGTCGCGGGCGACGCCGCGTACGTGCGGGACGTGGTACGGGGGATCGGCGGACCGGTCGTGCTCGTCGGCCACTCGTACGGCGGCATGGTGATCACGCAGGCCGCGGCGGGCGACACGTCGGTGCGGGCCCTCGTGTACGTCAACGCGTTCGCTCCGGACACCGGCGAGTCGGCGCTGTCGCTCTCCGGAAAGTTCCCCGGCAGCACGCTCGCTGACACGCTCGTGCAGTACCCGGTGTCCACCGGCGGCAACGAGGTGGCGATCGGCCAGGCTGCTTACCACGCCCAGTTCTGCGCCGACGTGTCGGACGACCTCGCCGCGCTGATGGCCCGCACCCAGCGGCCCATCACCGAGCAGGCCCTGGGCGACGGGCTCACCGGCGAACCCGCCTGGCGGTCCCTGCCGAGCTGGTTCGTGTTCGGGGACGCCGACAAGAACATCCCGGTCGCCGCGCACCGCTTCATGGCCGAGCGGGCCGCGCCGCGCGGGCAGCGCGAGGTCGTCGGCGGGTCGCACGCGATGGCGGCGGCCCGGCCGGGCGAGGCCGCCGAGTCGATCATCGAGGCCGTCCGCGCCTGACGCGACCGCCGGCGGCTCGACGCGGCCGTGCTGCGCTGGCTCCTCGACCGCTGCGACCGCGATCGCATCCGCGTCCGGTTGAACGTGCTGCGCGGCAGCCCGGCCCGGCGGCTGTACGAGCGGCACGGGTTCACCCTCGAGACCGAGGACCCGATCGACGTGTTCATGGTGCGCGAGCCGACCCGGGCCGGGCCGGCTGACTGATCACGCGCGACCGGTCGTCTCCCGGTACGCCGCGGCTATCCCGGCCAGGCCCCGCCCCAGTTCCGGACCGCGTACCCCGGCGTAGCCGAGGACCAGCGCCGGCGGACGGTCGTCCGGCCGGAGGGCGTAGAAGCGGCCACCGCGGACCAGCACCGAGCGACGTCGGGCCGCGTGCACCACGGCCTCTTCCGCGTACCTGGTCGGCAGCAGCAGGTACGCCTGGAGTCCGCCGTTCGCGCCGAGGAGGGTGAGGTCGGGCAGGCGCTCGGCGACGAAGTCGCGGACCGCCTGCCGGCGCTTCTGCACGTCCGCGCCGAGTCGGCGCAGGTGCCGGTCGAAGGCGCCGGTGTCGATCAGCCGGGCGAAGGCGAGCTGTTCCAGGCCGGAGCAGCCGATGTCCCAACTGGCGCGGATCCGCTCGACCGGCGCGGTCAGGTCGGCGGGGATGGCCAGCCAGCCGAGGCGCAGCGCCGGCGTGAGGACCTTGCTGGCGCTGCCGGCGTAGACCACCCGGTCGGGCGCGAGGCTCTGCACCGCCGGCAACCGGTGCGCCGGGGCGACGAGGGCGGCGTCGAAGTCGTCCTCGATGACGTAGCCGTCGACCTTCTTCGCCCAGGCCACGAGCTGTGCCCGGCGTCGTGCGGTGAGCGTGACGCCGGTCGGGAACTGGCTGGCCGGGGTGACCAGCACGGCACGGACGCCGCTCGCGTCCAGCGCGTCCACCCGGATGCCGTCGGAGTCCACCGGGATGCCCACCGGACGCAGGCCGGCCTCGGCGACGAACTCCCATTCGCCCGGGTGCCCCGGATCCTCCACCCCGAGCGTGTCGTGGCCACGGTCGCGCAACACGCGGCAGAGCAACGCGAGCCCTTGCGCGAAGCCGGACGTGACCATGAGGCGCTCCGGCCGGGTCCGTACCCCACGCACCCGGCCCAGGTAGCCGGCGAGGGTGTGCCGCACGACCGGCAGCCCGGACGGCGGGGCGTAGCCCAGCTCGCGACGTCCGGCCGAGGTGACCACCGCGCTGACCGCCCGGATCCAGTCCTGGCGGGGGAACGTCGAGTCGTGCGCGCTGCCGGTGCGCAGGTCGCAGACCGCCGGGGCGGGCGCGTGGTCGTCCGGGGTGAGCGCCGAGGCGACGTCGGCGCGTGCCGCCGCCGCCACGGAGGTGCCCGAGCCGTGCTGGGAGACGAGGTACCCCTCGGCACAGAGTTGTTCGTACGCCTCGACGACCACACTGCGGGACACGCCGAGGTCGGCGGCGAGCTGCCGGCTCGACGGCACCCGGGTGCCGGGGCGCAGCGCGCCCTCCTCGATCTGCCTGCGGAATGCGTTACGGAGCTGCACTGCCAGCGTTCCACGCGATTGCCCATCTATTGGCAGGCTTAGATTAAGGGACAAGTGGTCCGCTCCGAGATCGCCGAAGTGGTATGGACAGCGTGATCCGTGCCTGTGGAAAGTGTTGGTCGGGTGCGCAACCGCCCGGTGGCCGGCGAATCAGGGCGTATGTTCCGAGCGTGTCCAATGCGGACGCCCTGACGCCGGCACAGGGTGGTCGTGCGAAGTCCTTTCGCCTGGGGGAAGGGTCCGACCTGCCGCGTCGTCGGCGGGGCCAGCGCCAACGGTGGTGCGGAATCGGGCTGTTCAGAGGGGGTTCCGCAAGTGTCCCTATTGTCAACCGAACGCGCCACGTGGTCGATCGGAGCACATTCGTCGACCGGCACATTTACACCATTAATGGCTTCAATTCCGGTGGAAGTGACATCTATCACACTGCCGTCGATCGATCCGTTGTCGCTCTACACGGCACTCGCCGACAGTCTTTCCCGCGACGACCTGTATCTGTTCGAAAGCCTGGACGGTCCTGTTCGGGACCGATATGCCGCAGCCGTCGGTTGGGGTCTTCTCGCCGAGGTGCGACTCATCGCCGACCGCCTCGAGCTGACCGCCGACGGTCCGCTGGGTGACGCCCTGGCCGCCGTGTTCACCGCCGTCCTGCAAGAACCGGGCCGGCGGTCCGCCACGGCGCGGGTCTGGCCCGTCGCCGGCCCGACCGAGGTGTGGGCCGCCGTCCGGGCGGCCCAGCGCGCGTTCGCCGTGCGCACGACCGTCCCCACCGACTCCTTCGCCTTCGGTTTCCTCACCACCCTGGCGTACGAGGCCGCGCGGGACATGGACGAACTCGCGACCGAGCGGGTGGTCGACGACGTTCCCCGCTGCACGCTCGCGCTGTTCCGGCACACCGTCTGGTGGGATCTACGCGCCGGCACGGTCCGGCGGCTCGACGCCAGCGGCCCGCACCTGCCCCCGGACGACGGCGCCCGGCTGCCCGAGCTGCCCGTGCGACCGACCGCCCCGCACCCGCACGTGCCGGCCGCCCCGCCGCCGCGTCTGATCCGGGACACCGTCGACGAGGAGACGTTCGCCGCCCGGGTGAAGCAGTGCCTGCGGCACATCGAGGTCGGGGACAGCTACCAGATCCAGATCGGCCACCGGATCGACGTGGAGACGACGCTGACACCGTTGGAGGTCTACCGGCGGCTGCGTCACCGCAACCCGTCGCCGTACATGTACCTCACCCCGTGGGCCGGCCGGACCGTCATCGGGGCCAGCCCGGAGCTGTTCCTGCGCATCGAGGACGGCCGGCTCTCGATGCGTCCGATCGCCGGAACGGCCCCCCGCGCCGTCGACCCCGAAGCCGACCGGCGGCGGGTGGTCGAGCTGGCGACGAGCGAGAAGGAACGGGCCGAGCACGTCATGCTCGTCGACCTGTGCCGCAACGACATCGGCCGGGTCTGCGTGCCGGGGACGCTCAGCGTCGACAGCATGTTCGACGTCGAGCCGTTCGCGTACGTGCACCACCTGGTCTCGACCGTCTCGGGCCAGCTCGCCGACGACGCCGACGTGTGGGCGGCGATCTGCGCGACCTTCCCGGCCGGCACCATGACCGGCGCCCCGAAGCTGCGGGCCATGGAGATCATCGACGGTCTGGAGGACGAGCCCCGGGGCGTCTACGCCGGCGCGGTCGGGCTGGTCGACGTCCGTGGGTACGCGGTGCTCGCCCTCTGCATCCGGACCGCCGTGCACGACGGCCGGCGCTACCGGACCCAGGCCTCGGCCGGGGTCGTGGCCGACTCCACCCCCGGCGACGAGTGGCGCGAGACGCTGGCCAAGATGAGCGCCACCTACTGGGCCCTGACCGGTACGGAGCTGCTGCCGTGAAGGTCCTGCTCGTCGACGCGTACGACAGCTTCACCCACATCATCGACCAGTACCTGCGGACCCTCGGCGCGCGGACCGTGGTGGTCCGCTCTCGGGCGGCGACCAGCGACCAACTCGTGGCCCTGCGGCCAGAGGCGGTGGTGCTCGGCCCCGGGCCCGGCCACCCCGCCGAGTCCGGGCACGTGGAGCTGGTGCACGCCTTCGCCGGTCGGGTCCCGCTGCTCGGGGTCTGTCTCGGCCACCAGGCGATCGGCCTCGCCTACGGCGGGACGGTCGCGGTCGCCCGGCACCTGATGCACGGCAAGACCAGCGTGGTCACCCACGACGGCCGGGGCGTGTTCGAGGGCACGCCCGCGCCGCTCACCGTCACCCGCTACCACTCGCTGATCGTCGCGGACCCGGTGCCCGCGGCCCTGCTGGTGACCGCCCGGTCGTCCGACGACGGCTACGTGATGGGGGTACGACACCACACGCTCGCGGTGCAGGGGGTGCAGTTCCACCCGGAGAGCGTGCTCACCGAGGCCGGCCTGCGGTTGTTCGACAACTTCCTGCGCCACGCGTCGACGACCGCGCGGCCACCCGGATTGGCCTCACCGGATCACCCCGGATTGGCCACAAGCGGTGGTCGTCCCGCTGCGTACGGTCGGGCGGACAATCGGACCCGACTCTCACGAGGACCACGATGACCCAGCTCAGCGACGGTGCGGCCACTCTCACCGTCCGCATCGACGACCGGGTGCTGACCGCGGTGCCGGACTACGTGCTCGGCGTGCTCGCCGTGGCGCTGGTCGAGGTGGTACCGGCGCCTCCCGCCGTGTCGGCGCTGCTCACCGCCGCCGAGGACGCGCTGCACGGCGCCGGCCTGGACAAGGCCGGCGTGGCCGACCTGCCGGGCATCGCGGCCTGGCGCGAGGCGTACCGGGCGGTGGGGGTGAACCCGAACCGGTTCCCCTGCGCCGCCGAATCGATCACCCGCCGGGTGGCCAAGGGCGACCGGCTGCCCCGGATCAACGCCCTGGTCGACCTCTGCAACGCCGTCTCGCTCGGCGCGGCGCTACCGGTGGCGTCGTGCGCGGTCGACGGCCTCACCGACCTCGTGGTGCGGCCGGCCGACGGCACGGAAACCTACCTGCCGCTGGGCGTTCCCGACGCGCCCGAGCGTCCCGAGCCGGGTGAGGTCGTCTACGCCGACGCCGACGGGCGGGCCCACTCGCGGCGCTGGAACTGGCGGCAGGGCCACCTGATCCGCACCGACCTGGGCCCGCACGCGTTGCTGCTCACCGTCGAGTCGGCCCACCCCGGCGGACGGGCGGAGGTGGTGGACGCGTTGGCCCGCCTCGACGACGCCCTCGCCGAGATGTCCGCCGGCCCACGGCAGGCGGCGGTGCTCGACCGTGACGCGACGAGCGCCGTCCTGCGTACCGCTGGACCGCTGAGCCCCGCGGGCAGCAACGGTCGGAGCCGTCCGTGAACGGCGCGATCCTGGTGATCTACCGCCCGGCGGCCGGTCGGTACGCCGCCCAGTTCCGCGCCGTGGTCGCCGCCGCCGCCGAGCGGGGCGTGGCGACCGTCGCGCTGCTGCCGACCGGGCAGCCGTCCGCCGACACCGCCGGTCTGCCCTGCTACCACGCCGACCTCGACGACCGGGAGGCCGTCCGTTCGGTCGTCGCGACGATCGTCGCCGAGCACCCGGTGCGGCGCGTTTTCCCGCTCTTCGAGGGCGACGTGCTGACCGCCGCCCACTGCCGACGGGACCACGGCATCGACGGGCTCGACCCGGAGGGGGCGCTGACCTTCCGCGACAAGAACGTCATGCACCGCCGCGCCACCGAGCTGGGCGTGCCGGTGGCCCGCTCCTGCCGCCCCGAGACGGTCGGGGCGGTCGCCGAGTTCGCCGCCGAGGTCGGTTGGCCGGTGGTCGTCAAGCCGTACGCCGGCTGGGCCTGCGGCGACACGCACCGGGTGGACTCCGCCGAGGATCTCGCCCGGGTGTGGCCGTTGATCGCCGACGACCGGCACGACTACCGGTTGGAGGAGTACGTCCGGGGAGCCGAATACCACGTCGACTCGCTGCTGCGCGACGGCGAGGTGGTCTTCGAGCAGCTCTCCCGCTACACGTACTCCGTTCTGGAGTTCCGCGACGAGCCCGGCGGCACGGTCTCCCGCAAACACGACCTGACCGACGCCGAGCGGCGCATCCTGGCCGCCAGCGCCACCGTGCTGCGTGGCTTCGGGATGCGGACCGGCGTGGCGCACGTCGAGTTCTTCCTCCGCGACGACGGCGAGGTGGTCTTCGGCGAGGCGGCGGCCCGGGCCGGTGGCGGCTCGATCGTCCCCGCCATCGAGGCCGGACGGGGGATCAACCTGGCCGGGGAGTGGTGCCGCCTCGAACTGGACCCGGAGCACGTGCCGACGACCACGCTCGGGCCGGAGATCGGCACCGAGTACCTGTGCTCCGACCGGTACGGGCGGATCACCTCGATCACCTCGGCGGCACAGCTGCGGGCGCTCGACGCGGTACGGGACGCGGACGTGTGGAAGAGCGTCGGTGACGTGCTCGCCGCGCCGACCGCCTCGAACGACGTGCTCGGCTGGTACGTCTGCGAGGGGCGGGACTTCGACGCCGTCCGCGCCCGCTTCAAGGTCATCCGCGACTCGTTCGAGGTGCGCACCGAACCGGTGGGGAAGTCGTCATGTGGCTGAGCCGGTTCCGGGCCCTGCCCCGCCCGCTGCGGATGCTGGTCTACGCGTCCTTCATCAACCGGGCCGGCATGTTCGTGTTTCCCCTGCTCGCGGTCTACCTGGTGCAGAGCCGGCACCTCAGCACCGGCGAGGCGGGCGTGCTGATCTCCGCGGGTAGCACCGGTCTGCTCGCCGGCAGCCTTCTCAGCGGGCCGGTCTGCGCCCGCGCCGGTCGCCGCGCCGCGCTGGTGGCGAGCCTGCTGCTCAACGCGACCGGTTACCTGGGCCTGGCCCTGGTCGACGGTCCCACCTGGACGTACGCGGTGCTGCTCTTCGTCGCGCTGGTCGGCATGGGCATGTTCTCCCCGGCGGCCAACACGTTGATCGCCGACCTGACCGAGCCGGGTGAGCGGCCCTTCGCGTACACCGTCAGCTATCTCGCCAACAACCTCGGCATGGGGGTTGGCCCGCTGCTCGGCGGGTTCGCGGCAGCTCTGTCGTACGAGCTGATGTTCGCCGGGAACATCCTGCTCGGGCTGCTCGCGGCGGCCACCATCTGGCTGTTCGTACCCGCCGAGACCCGCCGTGCCCCGACGACCGCGCCGGTCGTCACGACCCGCTGGGCCGGGCTGCGGCGGGATGTCGACGTGGCGCTGCTGGTGCTGGTCTCCTTCTGTTACGTCGCGCCGCTGATCGGCCTGGAATACACGCTGCCCCTCGCGGTCACCACCGTGCTGCACTCGTCGGTAGCGCTGGTCGGCGCGGTCTACACCATCAACAGCGTCGTCGTGGTCAGCGCCAGCCTGCTGATCGAGAAGCGGATCAAGGCGTACTCGACCCGGGTCCTGCTGATCGTGGCCGGCCTGCTCTGGTCGGCCGGCATGGCCGTCCTGGTGTTCGCCTTCTCCCTGCCCGCCGTGCTGCTCTCCACGGTGGTCTGGACCCTCGGGGAGATCATCGCCTCGGTGGTGGTGCCCACCTACATCGCCGACCACGTGCAGGAGCGTCGGGTCAGCAGCTTCATGGCTCTGAACGCCTTCGTGCTCAGCTCGGCCCGGTTGGTCGTGCCGATGGGTCTCGGCTTCGTCTGGCAGACCCAGGGGCACGGGCCCGTCCTCCTGATCCTCCTGCTGACCCCGGTGGTCGGTGTGGTCGCGTTCGCGGCGCTGCGAATCCGACCGGCCGTCCGACCCGTGCCGGCGCCCGCCGAACCGGCCACCGCCAGTCCCTGATACCCACCCACCCCTCATCGGAAGGCGTCATGACCACGTCGAAGTTCGTGCTGCCCGAGAGCGACATCCCGACGACCTGGTACAACGTGGTTCCCGACCTGCCCAAGGGGCTGCCCCCGATGCTGCACCCCGGCACCCGGGAACCCCTCACCCCGGCGGACCTCGAACCGCTCTTCGCCACCGGCATGATCGAGCAGGAGTTCAGCACCGAGCGGGACGTGGACATCCCCGGGCCGGTGCTGGACATCTACCGCCAGTGGCGGCCCAGTCCGCTCGTCCGCGCCCACCGTCTGGAGAAGGCCCTCGACACCCCCGCCCGGATCTACTTCAAGTACGAGGGGGTCAGCCCGTCCGGCAGCCACAAGCCGAACACGGCTGTGCCGCAGGCGTACTACAGCAAGCTCGACGGCGTGCGGCGGCTGACCACGGAGACCGGCGCCGGCCAGTGGGGCAGCTCGCTCTCGATGGCCTGCACGTACTTCGGCCTCGACTGCGAGGTCTTCATGGTGCGGGTCAGCTACGACCAGAAGCCGTACCGGCGGGGGCTGATGGAGACGTTCGGCGCGTCGGTGACGGCGAGCCCGAGCGACCGTACCGAGGCGGGCCGGGCCGCGCTCGCCGCCGACCCCCCGGACTCCACCGGCAGCCTCGGCCTGGCCATCTCCGAGGCGGTGGAGGCGGCGATGGCCAGCGGTGGCGCCGCCAAGTACGCCCTCGGCTCGGTGCTCAACCTCGTGCTGATGCACCAGACCATCATCGGCCAGGAGGCGCAACTCCAACTCGCCCTGGCCGACGACTACCCGGACGTCGTGATCGGCGCGGCCGGCGGTGGCTCGAACTTCGCCGGGCTGGCCCTGCCGTTCCTGCGCCGCCAACTGGGCGGCGGCCCAGCCGTGCGGTTCGTCGCAGTCGAGCCCTCCTCCTGCCCGTCGCTGACCCAGGGCACCTACGACTACGACTTCGGGGACACCGCCGGCCTCACCCCGCTGACCAAGATGCACACCCTGGGCCACGAGTTCCGCCCACCGGCCATCCACGCCGGTGGACTGCGCTACCACGGCATGGCGCCGATCATCAGCGCGCTGCGGGACCTCGATCTCATCGAGGCGCGTGCCGTGCCGCAGACCGCCTGCTTCGAGGCGGGCGTGCTCTTCGCCCGCAGCGAGGGGATCGTGCCGGCGCCGGAGTCCACCCACGCCGTCCGGGTGGCGGTGGACGAGGCCCTGCGCTGCCGGGAGACGGGTGAGTCGCAGGCGATCGTCTTCTCCCTCTCGGGGCACGGCCACTTCGACATGCAGGCCTACATCGACTACTTCGCCGGGAAGCTGACGGACTGACCTCGCCGGGGGTGGGCGCCGTGTGGCGTCCGCCCCCCGCGCCGAGCACCGGGGGCGCCAATGCACAGCGAAGCAGCCACCATCCTCGCCATCAACGGGTCGGAACGGGCCGGCGGCAACACCGACCACGCCATCGCGCACGCGGGCCGGCTGATCGCCGAACGCGGCGCGACCCTAGGCACGATCGTGCTCCGTGAGCACCGCATCTCGCCGTGCAGCCCGTGCGGCGACTGCAACAGCCGTACCCTGCCCTGCCGGGTGGACGACGACGTCCCTGCCCTGGTGGAGCAGATGGCCGCCGCCGACGGACTCATCTACGCGGCCCCGGTGCACGGCTTCGGCCTCGCCCACCTCATGCAGGTCTTCATCGAACGCGCGGGCGTCGGCTACCTGCGGTTCAACCGGCCGCTGGCGGACAAGGTCGGCGGCATCATCGTCACCGGACGTCGGTACAGCGACTCCTCCGTGCACAACCAGATCGTCAACAACCTGCTGCTCAACCGGATGATCCTGGTGGGCAGCGGATTCCCCGTCCTGTTGCGCAACACCACCGGCAGCCCCGGGCTGACCGACGCCGAGGGCGTCGACGCGCTCGAGCGGATGGTGCACCGGATGCTCGACATGGTGCAGCTGCTCAAGCGGCACCAGCGGGTCGACGGTGGCCCGGTCCTGCCGCGCCGGGACCGCAACGAACGCGTCCCGCGGCCCCGCCGCGCCGAAACCGTCCAGAGCAGAGGAGATATCGAGAATGTCCACTGAGCAGGTCGCCACTCCGGTCGGCATCGACTTCCCGGCCACCGAGTGGGAGAGGTGGGACAAGCCGGGCGCCGAGGGCCGGGTCAAGATGACGTACGTGGGCGGTCAGCGGCTGCGCCTGCTGGAGCTGCCACCCGGCTTCGACGAGCACCACTGGTGCCTGCGCGGGCACACCGGCTACGTGCTCCAGGGCGAGTTCACCATCCACTTCCGGGACCGGTCGGTGCCGTGCCGCCCCGGCATGGGGTTCGTCATCCCCGACGACGAGGAGCACCGCTCCCAGGGCAGCGACGCCGAGCCCACCGTCGTCTTCGTGGTCGATGAGGTTCCGCAGCCGTGAGCGACCAGCAGAGCGTCGCCTCGCCGGCCGGGTCGACGCCGGCCGGCGACGCCGACGGGCCGGGCCGGATCGCCGAGCTTCGGGTCGCCATCGACGGGCTCGACCGGCAGATCATCGCCCTGCTCGCCGAGCGCACCCGCGTGGTGCGGGAGCTGACCGTGCACAAGACGGACGAGACGACCGTCCGTTCACCCGAGCGGGTGCGGCAGGTCCTCGACCGCGTACACGCCCTGGCGGTCGGGCACGGCATGCCGCCCGAGGTGGCCGTCGGCACGTACCGCGCCCTCATCGAGGAGCTGACCCTGATGCAGCTCGACATGCTGGCGGCCCGCCGCGCCGCCGCCGCCGCGGCGACGGACACCAGATGAGCCACCGTCCGCCCGTCGACCTGCGGCACGCCCTGGCCAGCCTCGACCCGCTCCCCGGCGAGCTGGTGCGGGTCGCCACCGAGCTGCCCGCCCGCTACGGCGTGTCCGCCCACTACGCCCGCTGGGCGGGCGCGCCCGCCGCCCCGCCCACCGGCGCCGGCCCGGCCGTTCTCTTCGACCGGGTACGCCCCGACGACGGACCGACCCGGGCGGTGTTGATGGGCCTCTACGGCACCCGTCGACGAGCCGCCGGCCTGCTCGGCTGCACGCCCGCCGAGCTGCCGCACCGGCTGCTCGACGCGGTGGCCGCTCCCCGCCCGGCGGAGTCCGCCGCCGATGCTTCCCGCTGGCCGCGCGAGTCGCTGCCGCTGGACCTGACCGCGCTGCCGGTGCCGGTCCTCACCGACGAGGACGCCGGGCCCTACCTGACCCTCGGCGCGGTGCTCGCCACCGACCCGGACACCGGGGTCCGCAACCTGTCCGTGCACCGCATGTGTGTGCAGGGGCCCGACACGCTGACCATCTGGATGGTGCCGGGGCGCGACCTGGAACTCGCGTACCAGGCCGCCCTGCGCCGGGGCCGCCCACTGCCGGTGGCGATCCACCTCGGCCTCAGCCCGGCGGTGCTGCTCTCGTCCTGCTGCCCGACCTCGCTGGTCCCGCCCGACCTCGACGAGCTGGCGGTGGCCGGCGCGCTCGCCGGCCAGCCGGTGGAGCTGCGGCCCTGCGCCACGGTGGACGCCGAGTTCATCGCCCACGCCGAGTACGTCATCGAGGGCGAGCTGCTGGCCGACCACGCGCCGGAGAGCGCGTACGGCACGGTGGCCACGCCGGAGTTCCTCGGCTACCAGGGCCGTGCGCATCCCTCGCTGCCGCTGATCCGGGCCACGGCGATCACCGCTCGGGAGAGCCCGATCCTGCAGGCGGTCTCCGGGCCGGGGCACGAGCAGTCGATCCTGCTCGGCTTCGGCATGGAGGCCGCGGTGCTGGACGTGCTACGGCGGCGGGGGACACCGGCGCTCGCGGCGCACTGCCACACCGCCGGCGGCGGTCAGCTCATGGTGGTGCTCCAGTGGCCGGCCAAGCGCGGGCCACAGGACGACGTCGCGGTGCGCGCCGCCGCCGAGGCGGTGCTGGAGCAGTTCCGGATGGCGAAGCTGGTGCTGTGCGTGGGCGAGGACGTGGACATCGAGTCCGACCAGGACCTGTGGTGGGCGATGGTCACCCGGTTCCAGGCCGACCAGGACCTTGTCGTGCTGCCCGACCGGGAGGGCTTTCCCCTCGACCCGAGCCAGCACACCGGCTACTCGCCGTCGCTCTCGGCCGACGGGCGCACGGCCAAGGCCGTGTTCGACTGCACCGTCCCGTACGCCCAGCGCGCGCGGTTCCACCGGCCCCGCTTCACCGAGCCGTCGCGTCCCGCACCGCGGCGGCCAGCAGCGCCACTCCCTCGGTGATCCGAGCGGTGGGCAACGCCGCGTACCCGATCAGGAAGGTCGGCTCGGTCGGCGGTCGGGTGACGAAGTAGCCCGAGGCGGGGTAGACCCGTACGCCCCGGGCGGCGGCGGCGCGCACGATCTTGGCCTCGTCGACGTCGCGCGCGCCGCCCAGGGTCACGAGCACGTGCAGCCCGGCCGCCGTGCCGGAGATCCGTACTCCCGCGCCGAAGTGTTCGTACAGTGCTTCCAGCAACCGGGCGCGACGCTGGCGGTACAGGCGGTCCATCCGGCCGATGTGCCGGGCGTACGCGCCGGAGGAGATGAACTCGGCCAACGCCTCCTGGGTCACCGTCGGGGTCAGCCGGTCCGTGATCCACTTGACGCCCAGGAACGACCGGACGAGGTGCGGCGGCAACACCGCGTATCCGATGCGCAGCGACGGGAAGAGGGTCTTGCTGAAGCTGCCGACGTAGACCACGTCCGCGTCCTGCGGGTCGGCGGCCAGCGACGCGAGCCGCTCCTCGGCGAAGGTGAACTCGTTGTGGTAGTCGTCCTCCAGCACCGTCGCCGCGTGGTCGCGGGCCCAGCGCAGCAACGCCCGTCGTCGCCGGTCGGACATGATGAACCCGGTCGGGAACTGGTGCGACGGGGTGACGTAGACGAGGCGTACCCGGGCCGGGTCGAGGCCGTGCGCGCGGACCCGGCAGTCGATCTCGTCGACCCGCAGGCCCTCCTCGTCCACCGGGACCGGCACCACGGCGGCCCGCGAGTAGCCGAAGATCTGCCGCAGCACGGTGTGGCTCGGATCCTCGATGACCACCACGTCGTCCGGGCCGACGAGCAGCCGGACCAGGATGTCCATGGCCTGGGTCGCGCCGCTGGTCACGACCGTGTTCTCGCGCCGGGCGTCCAGCGCCCGGCTGCGTCGCAGCAGCGCGGTGATCTGGGTACGCAACGACGGGGAACCCTCGGCCGGGCCGTAGCCCAACGCCACCGCGTCGGCCCGGCTCACCGCGTCGCCGAGCGACTGCCGCCACCGGGTCACCGGGAAGCTGGCCAGCGCCGGGGTGCCGTGCCGGAAGTCGTACGTGCCGTCCGGACGGTGCATCGGCGCCGGTTCCCAGGGCTTCCAGAGGGGACTGCCGGCGTCGGTGGGCAGTGGGGGCTCGGGTCGCAGGTGCGCGCGGGCGGCGCGGGGGATCCGCGGTGGCGCGTCGGCCGGGGCGGCGCTGACCCGCGTGCCGGAACCACGCCGTGCCGTGAGCACCCCGTTGGCCCGCAGCAACTCGTAGGCGCGGGTCACCACCGTCCGGGAGACCCCGAGCTGGTGTGCCAGTTCGCGGCTGGGCGGCACCGCGTCGCCGGGGCGCAGCCGGCCGGCGCGTACGGATGAGCTGATCTGGTCGCAGAGTTGCTGCTGCAACGGCACCGCGCTGGCGCGGTCCAGCGTGACGAGGAGCTGGTCCGAACTCACCTGGGCATGCTCCCCGCTCGAGGTCAGGCTGCCCGGGAGGATCGCCTGCGGGCGGGGCGGTCGGTCTGCACGAATGTCGACAGTCGGCCCTGCACCAGCCGACCGAGCACGTCCAGGAAGATCGCGCGGTCGCGCGACGGGACCGTGGCGAGGATTTCGGCCTGTAGTCCCGCGACGATGTGCCGCGCCTCGGCGACCAGCCGCTCGCCGTCGGGCGTGACGGTGACGATGCGGGCGCGTCGGTCGGTCGTCGAGGTGCGACGCCCGACCAGGCCGGCACGTTCCAGCTCGTCGAGGGTGACGACCATCGTCGTCTTGTCGATGCCGCACATCTCGCCGAGCTGGCTCTGGGTGAACTCGCCGGTGAGACCGCGATCGAGCACGCAGTAGGCACGCGTCGAGATGCTCAGGCCGGAGAGGGCGGCGGCGTGTTCCTGAGCCAGCGCGTGGGTGGCCCAGGACATCAGGAACATCAGGTCTGGTGTCGCGGCATCGGGCCCGGAGTTTCCGGTGGTCATGGCGGCAGCCTAGCAACTGGTTCGTGATTCGAACTATCTCGTAGCGGAGCATCGCCGACCGCGAACAAGTTAAGAACAAGATAGTAAAGAACGGAACCTTCTGATACGGTTCGATCTCGACAGCGCGTCCCCTCCACCAAGGAGTCACCTCTGATGTCTGCGGAAGCCTCTGTTCCCCGTGCCGATGCCAGCGCCTCGCGCGTGCGAGACCGGGCCATCGCCCTCGTGGCCGCGGTGCTCGCCGCCGTGGCCGTGTGGTCGATCGCGACCCTCGCCGGCGCGCAGCTCACCGTCGACCAGGGCTCCGGTCCGCGGGATGTCACGGTGCTCGCCGTCGTCCTGAACTCCGCGATCGCGGCGCTGCTCGGCTGGGGCCTGCTCGCGGTGCTCGAGCGCTTCCGAGCGAGCGCCATCAGGATCTGGACGGCGATCGCTCTCGCCGTCCTCGTGCTGTCGCTCGTGCCGGCGTCCCTGGTCGACGCCTCGGCCGGCACCCGGGTCGCCCTCGTCCTGATGCACCTGGTGGTGGGCGCGGTCGTGATCGTGGGCTTTCGCCGGGGCGCGCGGCGCGCCTGACCGCGAGTGGCCCAACCACTGCTGATCGCCCGTCCTGCTCCCACGGGGAAGCAGGACGGGCGGTTCCTCAGGCGCGGACGCGCCGCAACGCCAGGCCGCCGAGGCCCAGGGCGGCCAACCCCACCACCAGGGCCACGTACGCCCCGCCCCGACCGTTGCCGGTGCCGATCCCGCTGTCGGAGGTCGCCACCACCAGCGCGCCGAGGCCCACGGCGAGCAGTCCGGACGCCAGGGCCACGGTCGCGCCGAGCATCCCGCTGCCGGTGCCGACGCGACTGGTCGGGCGGGCCAGGGCCAGCGCGCCGACGATCACCCCCGCCAGGCCCAGCAGGCCGCCCACGCTCGCCCCGAGTCGACCGGTGCTCATGGTGGTGACGCTGGCCGCCATCGGATCGGCGGCGAGCACGACCCCTTCGGACAGGGCGGACGTGGCAGCGGTGAACACCGACATGTGCTTCTCCTTCTCGTACGTCGTGGTGTGCCGTTCGATCGTGTCGCCGCGCCGGCCGCCGGTCGTCCGGCAACCGGAGTCTCTTCGTCCTGCCACCGTGGGCGCAGGCGGCTGCCGCGTACGACGCACCCGCCGCGCGACTACCACGGACGCGGTAGTCGACGGTCGTTCGCGCGCAGGAGTCGCCCGGTGCGCGCCCCGGGCTAGGGTGCGCGCATGAGCACAGGGCGTGCCGTTGTCCGGGACTGGGCCATCGCCGTCGGCGTGGCGGTGGTGCTGCTGGTCGCCGGGCGGTCCATGGGCCCTTCCACGATGGACCTCGTCCTGCTGGGCTATGCGCTGCTGGCCACCGGTGGTCTGGCGTTGGCGGCGCGCCGCCGCGCTCCGGTCGCCGTCCTGGCCGTCACCGGGCTGTGCGCGGTGGGCTACCAGGCGGTCGGTTTCGACGTGCCGGCCGTCGCCTTCCTGTTCGCGGTGTACACCGGTGTGCGGGCGGGCCACCGCGTCGTCACGGTCGTCGCGGCCGTGCTGATGCTCGTCGCGTTGCCGCTCACCGCGCTCGCCCCACCCCAGGACCTGCCGCTGGGCGACGCGCTGGCCCGGGCCCGGGGCGCCCTGGAGGTGGCGTGGCTGATCGCCGCCGGCGCGGCGGGGGAGGCGTTGCGGCAGGCCGAGCGGCGGGCCGACGAGGCAGAGCGCACCCGGGAGGAGACCGCGCGACGCCGGGCCGACGAGGAGCGGCTGCACATCGCGCGCGAGCTGCACGACTCGCTGACCCACCAGATCTCGATCATCAAGGTGCAGGCGGAGGTGGCCGTCCACCTGGCCCGTCGGCGTGGCGAGGCGGTGCCGGAGGCCCTGCTGGCGATCCGGGAGGCCGGCCGGGAGGCCAGCCGCGAGCTGCGCGCGACCCTGGAGGCGCTGCGGGACGACAGCAGGAACCCGCCGCGTGGCATCGACCACCTGCCGGAGCTGGTGCAGCGGGCTCGGCTGGCCGGGCTGGACGCGACGTTGACGGTGCAGGGGCGGCGACAGGCCGTGCCGGTGGCCGTGGACCAGACCGCCTACCGCATCGTCCAGGAGTCCCTCACCAACGTCGCACGGCACGCCGCCGCGGCCACCGCGTCGGTCCACGTCGACTACCGTCCGGACGCTCTCGCGATCCGGGTCGACGATGACGGCGCCGCCACGCCGGCCGCCGCCCCGGCGCCCGGCGTCGGGCTGCTCGGGATGCGCGAGCGGGTCACCGCCCTGGGCGGTCGCCTGCACGCGGCGCCCCGCGACGAGGGCGGCTTCACCGTCCACGCCGAACTTCCCGTCGGGCCGTCCGCGTGATCCGCGTCCTGCTGGTCGATGACCAGGCGCTGCTGCGCAGCGGCTTCCGCGCGCTCCTGGACATCGAGGACGACATCGAGGTGGTGGCCGAGGCGGCCGACGGTCTCCAGGGGTTGGCCCTCGCCCGACGTCACCTGCCCGACATCGCGCTCATCGACATCCAGATGCCGGTGCTGGACGGTATCGAGGCGACCCGGCTCATCGCCGCGGACCCGGCGCTGGCCTGCGTGCACGTCGTCATCCTGACCAACTACGGCCTCGACGAGCACGTCTTCCACGCGCTCCGCGCCGGCGCCGCCGGCTTCCTCGTCAAGGACATCGAGCCGGAGGACTTCCTGCACGCCGTACGCGTCGCCGCCCGGGGTGACGCGCTGCTCGCGCCGTCGATCACCCGCCGCCTCATCGACCGGTACGTCGCCGAACCACAGCACCTGCGGGTCCCGACCGGGCTGCGGGAGCTGACCAGCCGGGAACGCGAGGCCGTCGTCCTGGTCGCCCAGGGCCTGTCGAACGACGAGGTCGCGGCCCGAATGGTGATCAGCCCGCTGACCGCCAAGACCCACATCAACCGTGCCATGGCCAAGTTGCGCGCCCGCGACCGCGCCCAGCTCGTCGTCGTCGCGTACGAGTCCGGGCTGGTGGCCCCGCGTCAGCACTGAGGTCGGCGGGCCGCCGGACCAGGGACGGCGTTCAGGCTTGCCGCGCGGCGCCCCGGTCGACCCGTGCCATGATTGCGCCCATGGGCAAGCAGCAGCACGTCGGCGGGGCCGACCGGCACAGCGGGTCGGGAACCACGGCCGACCGTTCGACCGACGGCGGGGCGGACGCGCGACTCGCGCTCGCACAGGACCCCGCAACGCCACAGATGACTCTCATCGACCTGGCGTCGGATGCGTCGGTCACGGTGCGCAAGGCGGTCGCGGCGCGGCCGGACGCGCCCGCGCAGGCCCTGCGAACGTTGACCCGTGACCACGATCGTCAGGTCCGGGAGGCGGTGGCACGTAATCCCGCCACGTCGGTGGGCAACCTCCTGCGTCTCGTCAAGGACGCCGACCGCTGGGTCCGGTGGGCCGTCGCCAGCAACCCGGCCTGCGACGAGTCGGTCCGCCGGGTGATGGTCGCCGCGCCCGACAAGGAGCTTCGGGGCCTGCTCGCCGAGACCCGCGAGTTGGAGCCCCACCTCGCCGCCGAGCTGGTCGAGGACGCCTCACCCGAGGTACGCGAGCGGCTCGCCACCCACACCCACGACCCCGAGGTCGTCGTCGCCCTGCTGGCGGATCGCACCGTCCGCGTGCGCAAGGGGCTCGCCCGCAACCCGCGGACCACCGCCGCGCAGCGCAGCGCCCTGGCCAGGGACCCTGCGGTGGACGTGCGGGCGGCCCTGGTCCGCGCGTTGGAGCTGGGCGAGGCGGATCTGGCCGGTCTGGTCGACGACCGTGCCGTGCAGGTACGCCTGGCCATGGCCACGTCCGAGCTGATCCCGTCGCACGTGCGGAAGGCGCTCGAGAACGACCCCGACGACATGGTGGCCACCGCGGCACGCGACTACCGCCCCGGCGCCGGCAGCTCGCCGGTGGTGCGGGCACCCCGGATCGGGTCCCGACGCCCCGACGGCGGCTCTCGCCGGCAGGGACCCGCCGCCACCTGAGGTCGACGGGCCCTACGGTGTCCGCGCGCTCGGCTCACCGGCGCGATGTTCCCACCCGCGACGGGGCCGGCGGGTGATCCCGGGTCCGGTCGACGACGCCGCCTCGACCGGAAGGTCCCGGCCAGCGAGGCGGCGGAGCAGGTCGCGGATCTGGCGCTTGTCCGCGGCCGAGACGCTGTCGTCCAGCAACCGTCGGCGGATGGTGCCCATGTCCGTCTCGACCTCCGCCAGCGCCCGGGGCGTCACGGCCGCGTTCGGCATCGCGAGCGGCCGGATCGCGGCGGCGATGGAGAGGTCGAGGGTGGCGCAGAGGCTACGCACCTTCGCCAGCTCGGGGTAGCGCTGCCAGTCTCCGGCGAGCCAGCGGAACAGCGTCGAGCGGCTCACCCCGGTGTGGTGGGCGATGTCGCCGACGGTCCAGCCGTGTTCCTCACGGGCGTCGTCGACGGCCTGTCGGACGAACTGCGCGAAGGCCATCTGAGGTGTCGTGGGGTAGGTGTCCATCCTCAGGTCCTGCCCTCCCATCCGGGTTGATCTGCCCTGCGGTGACGGCGGTACCACTGATCGTCTATCAGCTTCTGCGGCGGCGCAGCGGCGCTCGGGGCGGTGGCCTACTCCTTCGGGGTGGCGCGGATACTCAAATGCCGGTCGTCGCGGCGGATCGGCAGCGCGAACGCGCGGTTCGCCAGGGCGCACGGGTGGGCCTGGTCCGGTTCGCCGTCCCCTTCGGGGCCCACTGTCCCGTTCACGGACTGTGATGGTCGCCGCAGCACTGCGGCTACAACGCGTGATCTGAGTTACCGTTCGTCGATCAGGTACCGTCCCCTGTCACACCGTCTTCGTACCAACCTGGCTGCCCGCACAACGGGGAGCCGAACCGGAGGGACACACTCGTGAGGGTCCGTAGCGCAGTCCGTCAGGCCGGCCTCGTCGTGGCGATCGCCGCTCTGGCGGTGACCGCAGGATGCGCCAAGAAGGACGACAGCGAGGTCCAGGCCAGCGGGGTCAAGCTGGTCCAGGGCGGCAAGCTGACCGTCTGCACCCACCTGCCGTACCCGCCGTTCCAGTCCAAGGACGCCAGCGGCAAGGTCACCGGGTTCGACGTCGACGTGATGGACCTCGTGGCCAAGGAGCTGGGCGTCGAGCAGACGATCATCGACACGCCCTTCGAGGGCATCAAGTCCGGTCAGGACCTGAACACCGGCAAGTGCGACGCGGCCGCCGCCGGCATGACCATCACGGCCGAGCGGCAGAAGGTGATGAACTTCTCCGACCCGTACTTCGACGCGACGCAGGCGATGCTGGTCAAGACCGGGAAGCCGTACAAGTCGCTCGACGACCTGCGGGGCAAGAAGCTCGGCGTGCAGGCGGCCACCACCGGCCGTGACTACGCCCGCAAGTTCGAGAAGGAGAAGGGCCTGCAGCTGGTCGAGTTCGAGGATCTCGCCGCCCTGCAGCAGGCCGTCGCGAACGGTCAGGTCGAGGCCGCCGTCAACGACCTGCCGGTGTGGACCGAGTACCTGCGCAAGAACCCGGGTGGGTTCGCGGTGACCGCCGAGTTCGACACGGGCGAGCAGTACGGGTTCTCGGTGAAGAAGGACGCGAACCCGGAACTGCTCAAGAAGATCAACGAGACGCTGGCCAAGGCCAAGCAGGACGGCTCGTACGACACGATCTATGAGAAGTGGATCGGCAAGCGGCCGAACGCCTGATCGACGCTCCAAAGGGGTAGGGCGCGCGAACCGCGTGCCCTACCCCGTCGGCACAATCCGGGAAGGCAACGAGCCAACGTGAAGCTGCGCCGCCGCCAGCGGGAACGACTGTCCCTCGGTATCCAGTACCTGGTCTTCGCCGCGATCATCGCCGCGGTGCTCCTCGCCGCGGACTGGGGCCGACTGGCCGACGCGTTCTTCCGCGTCGACATCGTCGAGTCGATGTTCCCGACGATCATCACCGTGGCGCTGCGCAACACGATCCTCTACACGTTGGGGGCGTTCGCCTTCGGCCTCGTGTTCGGGACCGTCCTCGCGCTCATGCGGCTGTCCCGGGTTGCGCCGTACCGCTGGCTGGCGACCGCGTACATCGAGCTGTTCCGGGGTCTGCCGGCGCTGCTGGTGCTCTTCCTCGTCGGGTACGGCATCCCCATCGCCTTCCCGGAGCGGCAGATCCCCGGCGGCGTGTTCGGCTCGATCGCGATCGGTCTCGGGTTGACCGCCGCGGCGTACATGGCCGAGACCATCCGCGCCGGCATCCAGGCGGTGCCGAAGGGGCAGATGGAGGCGGCGCGCACCCTCGGCATGTCGCACTTCACCGCCATGCGCACGATCGTCATCCCGCAGGCGTTCCGGATCGTCATCCCGCCGCTGACGAACGAGCTCATCCTGCTCACCAAGGACTCGTCGCTGGCGTACGTGCTGGGCGTGACGGCACAGACCATCGAGGTCACCAAGTTCGGCCGGGACATGCTCAACGACCGGGTGAACGCCACCCCCCTGCTGGTGGCCGGCCTCGCCTACCTGGTCATCACCCTGCCGCTGTCCCAGGTGGTACGCCGCCTCGAACTCCGCTACGCCAAGGCCCGGTGACCCGCATGACGACCAGCCCGTCCCGTCCCGCCGTACAGATCCGTGACCTGCACAAGTCGTTCGGGCCGATCGAGGTGCTCAAGGGCATCGACTTCGAGGTCGGCCAGGGCGAGGTCGTCTGCGTGATCGGGCCGTCCGGGTCCGGCAAGTCGACCCTGCTGCGCTGTGTCGACCTGTTGGAGGAGCCCACCGCCGGCACGATCTGGGTGAACGGCGTGGAGATGACCGACCCGGACGTCGAGATCGACGCGGTCCGCCGGGGCATCGGCATGGTGTTCCAGTCGTTCAACCTGTTCCCGCACCTGACCGTGCTCCGCAACCTCACCGTCGCGCAGCGCAAGGTGCTGCGCCGCTCCCGCGCCGAGGCCGAGCGGATCGCGCGGGCCAACCTGGAGCGGGTCGGACTCACCGACAAGGCCGACGCGTTCCCCGCGCAGCTCTCCGGCGGGCAACAGCAGCGGGTCGCGATCGCCCGGTCGCTGTCGATGGACCCGAAGCTGATGCTCTTCGACGAGCCGACCTCGGCGCTCGACCCGGAGTTGGTCGGTGACGTGCTCACCGTCATGCGCGGGCTCGCCGAGGACGGCATGACGATGATGGTGGTCACCCACGAGATGGCGTTCGCCCGGGACGTCGCCGACCGGGTCGTGTTCATGGACGGTGGCGTCGTCGTCGAGCAGGGGCCGCCGCAGGAGGTGCTGGGCGCGCCGAAGCACGATCGGACCCGCGCGTTCCTCTCCCGCGTCCTCGACCCGACGCACGCGCGGGTCGGTCAGCCCGAGCAGCCACCGGCGCCACCGGAAACCCCCAGCCTGCCGGCCGACGACCGCCACGGTCTCTGACACCACCAGCTCCGGCCGATCGACGGCCTTCGTGATGTCGCGGTAATCTTCCTGCAATCAGACCTGTACTTTCGTCGATGGATTACATAAGTTGGGTTCATCCATCGAAAGTTCTGAGTCTTCCGAGCGAAGTCCGCGACGATCCTCACCCCAGTCGTGCTGCCGCCTTGTGCTCGGCGGTCGATGCACCCTGCGCTCGTCGCGTCTTCGCCCGGTCGGGAACGGAGACCCATGGACGATCACGCCGCTGGCTCCCATCGCCACCTGTCCCGTCGATCACTGATCGCCACCGGAGCGCTCGCCGCCGGAGCGTTGGGCGCGTCCGCCCCCACGCTCGGGAGCGCCTTCGGAGGCAGCCCCGCGCAGGCCGCCGCCGGAGTGGCCAGGAAGGTCACCATCTACGCCGAGCAGTTGCCCGGCGGACTGTACGGCTACGGCCTCGCACCCGGCCAGGCCACCGTGCCCGGGCCGGTGCTGGAGATCTACGAGGGTGACACCCTGGAGATCACCCTGGTCAACACCACCGACCAGCGGCTGTCCATCCACCCGCACGGTGTGGACTACAGCACCGACTCGGACGGTAGTCCGTTCAACGACTCCTTCAACGACCCCGGCGAGACACGGACGTACGTGTGGCGCTCGCACGAGATGGTCGCCGCGTCGGGTCGCCGGTACATGCCCGGCAGCGCCGGCTACTGGCACTACCACGACCACGCGATGGGCACCGACCACGGCACGGCCGGAGTCGCGAAGGGACTGTACGGCGCGCTGATCGTCCGCCGTCGGGGCGACATCCTGCCGGAGAAGCAGTTCACGGTCGTGTTCCACGACATGACGATCAACAACCGGATGGCCCCGAACACGCCGATGTTCGAGGCGAACCTGGGTCAGCGGGTGGAGTGGCTCGCCATCGGGCACGGCAACCTGTTCCACACCTTCCACCTGCACGCCCACCGCTGGGCGGACAACCGCACCGGAATGCTCGAAGGGCCGGCCGACCCGAGCCTGGTCGTCGACAACAAGGACCTCAACCCGGGCAGCTCGTTCGGGTTCCAGGTGCTGGCCGGGGAGGGCGTCGGGCCCGGCGCGTGGATGTACCACTGCCACGTGCAGAACCACTCCGACGGCGGCATGGCCGGGATCTTCCTGGTGCGCAACGCCGACGGCAGCATGCCCCCCGGCGCCGAGGAGGCGATCCACCGGTTCCAGGGCCACACCCACACGCACGGAAGCTGACCGAAAGGTGGGGACGGGGATGAGAAGAGACCTACGACGAGCCCTCGCCGCGATAGCGGCCTTCACCACGCTGATCCCGGCCACGACCACGGCATCGGCGGCGGCAGCCGCGCCGCGAGCGGCGACCGCGGCGCCAGCGCCGACGCAGCAGAGCGGCACGGCCGTGCTCGTGTTCCACGGGCCGGTGGCCGAACAGCAGGACCCGGTGGCACGCGCGGTGGACACCATCCGACAACTTGCGGCCAGTCATGACATCGATGTCATGGCCACCACGGATCCGAGTGTGTTCACTCCGACCAAGCTGTCCGCGTACCGCAGCGTGGTGTTCCTCTCCGCGACGGGCGCCGCGCTCAACCGCGACCAGGAGTCGGCGCTGCAGGCCTACATGAAGGCCGGCGGCGGCTTCGTCGGCATCGCCGACGCCGCCCGCGCGCAGGTCGACTCGACCTGGTTCACCGGTCTGATCGGCACCCGCCCGGCCGGCGCGATCCCGGTGGCCGAGCCGGTGGCCCGGGTGACCGCCAGCGGCGAGAACCCGCCCACCGAGACCAAGGAGAAGCTGACCGACGGCGACGCCAACACGAAGTGGCTGGTCCGCACGCCCACGGCCTGGGTGACCTACGAGCTGGCCGCGCCGAAGAGGATCACCGGGTACGCGCTGACGTCGGCCAACGACTTCGTCGGGCGGGACCCGAAGGACTGGACCCTGCAGGGCTCCACGGACGGCCAGAGCTGGACCGACCTGGACCAACGCACCAACCAGACGTTCGCCGAACGGTTCCAGACCCGCCGGTTCGACATCGGCTCGCCGCAGGAGTTCAGCCGCTACCGGCTGAACATCACCGCCAACAGCGGTGAGCCGCTGATCCAGCTCGCCGACCTGCGCCTGTTCACCGGCACGGCCACCGCGCCGCCGCCGACCCCCGTGAACCGGGCGGTGGTCGACATCCTGGACCGCAAACACCCGGCCACCGCGTCGCTGCCGCTGACCCTCACCCGGTCGGACCGCTGGGACAACTGGGAGACGAACCCGATCGGCGCGGTGCACACCCTCGCCCAGGTCGAGGAACGCCACTACGACCCGGGTCCGGGCGCGAACGGCCCGTTCCACCCGGTGTCCTGGTGCCGGGACTACGACGGCGGGCGGTCGTTCTACACCGGCATGGGCCACACCGAGGGCAGCTACGGCGAGGAGGCGTTCCGCGCGCACCTGACCGGGGCGTTGAACTGGACCACCGGCCGCGTACGCGGTGACTGCCAGGCGACGATCGCCGCGAACTACAAGGTCGAGCGGCTGACCGCCGCGAACCAGACCGGGCAGCACGACCAGATCGGCGAGCCGCACGGACTCACCATCGCGCCCGACGGCACCGTCTTCTACGTCGGCAAGGCGGCCTGCCCGAGCGGCCCGATCGCGGACTGGAACGATGAGAAGGTCGGCCTGGGCTGCGGCACCATCCACTCCTTCGACCCGCGCAGCAAGCAGGTCAAACTGCTCACCACCCTGAGGGTGATGGGCAACCGGGGCAGCGGCTCGGAGTTGGTCAAGAACGAGGAGGGTCTGCTCGGCATCGTGCCGGACCCGAAGTTCGCCGAGAACGGCTGGCTCTACGTCTACTGGATGCCACACGAGTCGATCGACCGGGTGAAACGGATCGGGCAGCGCACCGTCTCCCGGTTCACCTACGACCGGACGACCCAGACGATCGACCAGGGCACCCGCAAGGACCTGTTGCAGTTCCCGGTGCAGATCCACAGCTGCTGCCACGCGGGTGGCGGCATGGCGTTCGACGCCAAGGGCAACCTCTACGTCGGCTCCGGCGACAACAACTCGTCCGAGGGGTCGCAGGGCTACTCCGGCAACAACTGGACCGAGGAGTACCAGGGGATCTCGTTCCAGGACGCCCGCCGTACCTCGGGTAACACCAACGACCTCGCCGGAAAGATCATCCGGATCCACCCGGAGGCGGATGGCACGTACACCATCCCGCAGGGCAACCTCTTCCCGCCGGGCACCGAGAAGACCCGGCCGGAGATCTACGTGATGGGCGTGCGCAACATCGCCCGCCTCCAGATCGACCCGGTGCACCAGTGGCTGACCGCCGGTTGGGTCGGCCCGGACGCCTCGTCGCCCAGCCCCACCCTCGGTCCGGCGAAGTATGAGACGGCCACCATCATCACCTCGGCCGGCAACCAGGGCTGGCCGTACTGCATGGGTAACCGGCAGCCGTACCGGGACCGCAGCAACACCGACGCCAGCGTGCTGACCGGCTGGTACGACTGCGACAACCTGAAGAACACCTCGCCGCGCAACACCGGACTGGAGGACATTCCGGCGGCCCGGGACAACATGATTTGGTACTCGCCGGACGGCGGCGGCCCGGTCTTCCCGAAGCGGACCGACGGCAGCGGCCTCCCGACCTATGTCGCGGCCGACGCCACCTACACGCAGCCGTACCTGCGCGGCGGCGGGCAGGCCATCATGTCCGGCCCCACCTACCACCGGAGCCTCGTCGACACCGCCAGCGGCGTCGCGTGGCCGGAACACTGGGACGGCAAGTGGTTGATCGGCGACCAGTCGAACCCGGTCAACCGGGTCGCGGTCACCGTCGACGAGGCCGGCGTGCCGCAGGCCGCCCCACCGGTGTACGCCGAGTCGCTGCGGGCCATCATCCCCAGCGGCAACGGCGACAACCGGTTGCAGAGCTGGATGGACGCCAAGTTCGGCCCGGACGGCGCGCTCTACCTGCTCGACTACGGAGGCGGCTTCTTCAGCCTGCACCCCAACCAGAAGCTGATCCGGGTCACCTACACCGGTGGCGCCCCCACCCCGGCGCCCGCCGCGACCTCGGTGGCCGTGCAGAACAAGCCGCTGACGATCGCCTTCACCGGCTCGAAGTCCGGCGGCGTGAGCCACCGGTGGGAGTTCGGCGACGGCGGCACCTCGACCGAGGCGGACCCCCGACACACGTACGCCAAGGTGGGCACCTACACCGCGAAGCTCACCATCACGTACGCCGACGGCGAGACGGCCACCGTACGGACCACCGTCACGGTCGGCTGCGCGGTGCCCGACGCCCGGGCCACGGTCTGGCTCGGCGACACCGACACCGGCGTGCCCAGCCGGACGGTCGGCCAGGGCTGCACGATCAACGACCTCATCGACGACGAGAGCACCTGGCCCGACCACAACGCCTTCGTCCGGCACGTCACCACGGTGACGCGCGGGTTGCAGGACGACGGCCTGCTCAACGCACGTGAGGCGGGCACGCTCACCCGCCTGGCCGCCGCCTCCGACATCGGCCGGGACGGTCGCACCGGGTACGAGCCGCTCTACGACGGCACGGCGGAGTCGCTGCGCGGTTGGGAACAGGCCCCGACGGGCTCGTTCAGCATCCAGCCGGACGGGGCGCTGCGCTCCAGCGGCGGCCTCGGCATGCTCTGGAACACGAGGGAGCTGGGCGACTTCTCGCTGAAGGTGCAGTTCAAGGACATCGCGCCGGGCACCAACCGGGCCAACACCGGTGTCTTCATCCGCTTCCCGGACCTGCGGGTGCCGCTGGACCAGCGGCCAGAGGGCAGCTGCGGCACCATCGGGTCGGCCCGGACCTCGACCGCCTGGATGGCGATCTACTGCGGACACGAGATCCAGATCTACGACGGCGAGAGCGGCGAGCCGCAGAAGACCGGCTCGGTCTACAACTTCGACCCGGTGCCGCTCGCCCAGGCCGGCGTCACCCCGAAGAACGTGTGGAACGACTACGAGATCCGCGTGGTCGGGCAGCACTACACGATGATCCGTAACGGCGTGGTGATCAACGAGTTCGACAACACGCCGGGCAAGCAGTCCTCCCGGGCCGGCGACCCGCCGACCGACCTGCGGCAGTTCCTGCGCGGCTTCATCGGCCTGCAGAACCACGGTGACAACGACCTGACCGAGTTCCGCAACATCCGCGTGCGCGAGCTCTAGGAGAGACGATGATCCGACGACTCACGGCCGCGCTGGCGGCGGTCCTGCTCACGGTCGCTCCGTTGGCCGCGCCACCCGCCTCCGCCGCGCCGCGCGCCGCCGCCGCGGACCAGGTGCTGACCTGGACCGCCGACGACAACATCACCCGCTACAAGTCCGTGCCCACCACCGCGGTGGCCGGCGCGACGACGATCATCTGGGAGAACAGCGCGGCCACCGGCAACACCACCGGAATGCCGCACACGCTGACCTTCGACACGTCCACCGAGGGCTACAACCACGACGTCACCCTCAACATCCTGGCCAGTCCCTTCGACGCCAACAACGGCCGCCACGAGGCGACCGTCACGCTGACGCCGGGCCGCTACCGCTACTTCTGCTCGATTCCCGGCCACAGCCAGATGGTCGGCGAGCTGGTGGTCACCGACGGCGGGGAAGGGGGCGACACCACGCCACCGACCGTCACCGCCGCCGTGTCCGGTGACCGCGACGGCGACGGCAACTACGTGGGCGCGGCGACGGTCACCGTCACGGCCACCGACGCGGGTTCCGGTGTGGACACGGTCGAATACCAGGTCGACGACACCAGCTTCCAGCCGTACACCGCGCCGGTGCGCATCGACGCGGTCGGCGACCACTCGGTCCAGTTCCGCGCCACCGACCAGGCCGGCAACACCAGCACGGTCGGCACGGTGTCGTTCCGGGTCGTCGAGCCGACCGAGGAGGACACCACCGCGCCGGTGGTCACGGCCGCGCTGACCGGCGACCGCGACGGCGACGGCAACTACCTCGGTACGGCCACCGCCACGCTGACCGCCACCGACGCCGGGTCGGGGGTCGCCACCATCGAGTACGCCCTCGACGGGGCCGCCTTCACGGCGTACACGAGCCCGGTCGTGGTGACCGCCACCGGGATGCACATGCTGCACTACCGGGCCACCGACGTCGCCGGTAACACCTCGGCCGAGCAGATGGCCCACTTCACCGTCGTCGCGCCGCCCGCCGAGGACACCACCCCACCCACCGTGACGGCCACGGTGGCCGGCGACCGGAACGGCGACGGCGCGTACGTCGGCGGCGCGACCGTGACCGTCACGGCCACCGACGCCGACTCGGGCGTGGCGCGGACCGAGTACGCCCTCGACAGCGGCGCGTGGACCGCGTACACCACCCCGGTCGTCGTCCGCGCCGTCGGGGCGCACACCCTGCGCTACCGGGCCACGGACACCGCCGGAAACATCGCTGCCGAGCAGTCGGCGACGTTCACCGTGGTGGCCGACGGCACCGACGCCTGCCCCGCCTCCGACACGCGGGACACGGTGGTCATCGACGGCGTCGACACGGCAGTGGCGAACGTCGACACCGGCGACGGCTGCACGATCAACGATCTGATCGACGAACACGCCGACTACCCCGGCCACGCCGACTTCGTCCGGCACGTCGAGGCGGTCACCACCGCCCTCGTCGCCGCCGGGACGCTCAGCAAGCGCCAGCAGGGCGCCATCGTCCGGGCCGCGGCCCGATCGGACGTCGGCGCATGAGCCCCCGCATCTCATCCAGAGGGAGAACCACGATGCCCGGACGTACCGTCGCCAAGCTGGCCACCGTGAGCGCCGTCATCGCCGCCTCGGTGCTGGCCGTGGCGCCCACCGCCCACGCCGACCTGGTCACCCACTGCATCGGCACCGGCGGTGCGGTGACCGTGCCCAACGACCTGCTCGTCCCGGCCGGTGAGTCCTGCGCGCTGACCGGCACCACGATCACCGGCAACGTCACCGTCGCCGCCGGCGCCAACCTGGTGGTCACCGGCGGCCGGGTCAGCGGAGAGGTACGGATCGCCGCCGACGGCTACCTCGACGCCACCGAGACGACCGTCGACGGCCAGGTCGTGCTGGCCGCCGGGGGCTACGGCGTCTTCCTGTCCGACGCCCGGACCGGCGCGTTGACCGTCCGGCCGAAGGGCTCGGCGACCATCGACAGCTTCCTGTTCGCCGAGGCGTCGACGATCGGCGGGAACGTCACCGTCGGCGCCGGTGAGGTACGGCTCGACGGGGGCACCGAGGTGACGCGCAACGTCAGCAGCACCGGCACGTACTACACCGACGTGCACGACTCGTTCGTCGACGGCACCCTGTCGGTGCTCAACAGCGCCACCGGCAGTGTCGTGTGCGGCAGCGCCGTCCGGGGCAGGGCCACCTTCGCCGGCAACCTCGGCGGCGTCCAGCTCGGCCCGAACGGAACCCTGGACAGTTGCGCCTCCGGCGGCTACTGGGGTGCGGACGTCAGCGTCACCAACACCACCGGTGGCGTCACCGTCGACGACAACATCATCAACGGCCAGTTGACGGTGACGGGCAACGACCCGGCCGCGCAGGTGGCGGCGAACAACCGCATCCGGGGCGGCGTGACGGGCGACCAGGCCGCGCCGACCGCCAACCGGGCGGCCCGGATGACCGCTGCCGACCGGGAGGACGCGGGCGACGAGCGGGCCGAGGTCCGTCGTACCTCAGCAGTGCGGGAGGCCGCCGAGGCGGGCGCGGCGAAGCTCTAACTGATCGATATGACGGTGGCCGGTCACCCCAGGCGATCGGCCACCGCCGTCGTACCGGGTCCGACTCGTCGCGGCGGCGCGCGGCGTGTGAGGGGTTATGAGACGGTGGGCAGGCCGGTAGCGTGGAATGGCACGGCGGCCTGGGCGTCGACGGTACGTCCCGTGCTACGAGGAGGTCCGGGATGGATTCCTTGCCGGAGTTGACTTTCGGGCAGCGGTTGAAGATCTATCGGGAGCGGTCCGGGAAGACCCGTGCGGTGCTCGGTGGGTTGGTGGGGCGTAGCGCAGAGTGGGTCAAGGCAGTGGAGACCGACCGCATCCTGCCGCCGCGCATTCACATGCTGGATCGCATCGCGCGTGCTCTCAAGGTCGAGGTGTCTGCCTTGGCCGGTGAGTTGAGCGCCCGATCTGCGGCGGTCAACGGTCCGGAGCACCCGGCGCTGGCGTCGGTCCGGGACGCCGTGAACCGCTTCGCAATTGCCGACGAGACTTCCCCGGAGTCGTTGAGGAGCCTGAGAGAGCGGCTTGCATTGGCCTGGCGGGCACGCCATCAGGCATCTGATCACCGCACGGTGCTGGGCGGGTTGTTGCCGGGGCTGCTGCGCGACGTGCAGCGTGCTGCGTTGGCGTTTGAGGGTGCTGAGCGTCGGCGGGCTCAGGCACTGTTGGCGGAGACTCTCGGGCTGACACAGATGTTCCTTGCCTATCAACCCGCTGCGGAGTTGTTGTGGCGGGTTGCGGACCGCGCGATGGTGGCAGCGCAGGAGTCCGGCGATCCGGAGGCGGTGGCGTGCGCGGGATGGTTCCTGTGCCAGGTGCATCGGGATGCCGGTGACTGGGACACCGCGATGGCGGTGACCCTGGATCTCCTGTCGGCGCTGGAGCCGGGCGCGGCCGATGGGAACACGAACTTGTTGGCGCTGTGGGGTGCATTGAACTTCGAGGCTGCCTACACCGCCGCCCGTGCTGGTGAGGAGGGTCGGGCGTGGCGGTACTGGGATCGTGCGGATCGGGTGGCGCAGCGCCTGCCGCCGGGCTTCTATCAGCCACAGACGTCGTTTTCGCAGATCATCATGGGTGCTCACGCGGTGACGGTGGCGGTGGAGTTGCAGAAGTCCGGTGAAGCGGTGCGCCAGGCGCGCCGTCATGATTCCGCGGCGATCCCGTCGAGGCCGCGTCGGGCACGCCATCTCATCGAGGTCGCGCGGGCGCACTACGGCAAGGACGACAAGGAAGCGGCCGTGGTGGCCCTGCGGCAGGCCTATGAGTCGGCCCCGGAGACGATCCGCTTCAACGGGTACGCCCGGCAGATCACCGTGGACTTGCTCGACGGCCCGCGCTCCACTCGTGACGACGCCCGTGACCTTGCGATCAAGGTCGGGCTGCTCTCGTGATCCAGGGGTAGGAACCTTACCCATCCGGCTCTGCAACGCACCGTAGCTTCTTGTTCACGGGATGCGGCGGGCGGTGCGGGTATCGCGTGGTCGCCGCGTCCCTCTCAGCTTCGGGGCAGGGAGCCGTCCTCGTGCTCGAACGAGGGAGGGTCCGTGCGGCGCGTTTCGTATGAGGAATACCTCTCGGCCACCGCACTGACTCTCGCCCGCCGGCATCGGCCGGTGTGGTCATGGCGACTCTGGCGACGGGTCTGCCGTTGTGGAGCGAACCTGCCCTGCCGTGCCCGGCACCGGATTCCAATAAGTCGTGGCCACTGGCCGCAGGAAGGTGAGCGATGAGCCACGGGCAGTGGAGGGCGATCAGCGCGGTGCACGCCCGAGGGCTGGACGCGAGGTGCGCCGGTTACCGGCGTGGTGGTCGCGGCTCACGCCGTACCCGTGCTGGCAGATCGAACGGGCGACCAGCCGGCAGGCACGGTCCCTGACGGCGGCGCTGCTCCGAGGCCGCGTGTGACCACGCATGGCCCGGTGCTGCCGATTTGGAGTTGCGGCGGCTGCGACGCGCCTTGGCCCTGCCGCACGCGGCAGCGCGAGCTACACGCCGAGTTCGATGACGCTCCGATATCCCTGGCCCTCTACCTGAGTGCCCAGCTGGTGCGGGCCTCGGAGGACCTGACCTGGGTGCCGGCGGGTGCGCTGCACCGACGCTTCCTCGGCTGGCTCCGATGAGCATCGGGCGACGAGAAGTTCCGGTTGCTGAGCCGTCCACCGGAGACCTCGTGGCAGGTCGATCGCTGGCCCGCGAGGAACCGCGGGCCAGCTCAGATCGACGACCGCTCTAGAAATTACCGGCGGAGTTGCACTTCACTTTCTGGTCTAGGCAGTTGCGGACCCTTGCGGCCAGCGCCTCGTCCTTCCAGGCGTTGAAGAAGTCCGCGTGCATCGAGAACGAGGTGCCGGACGCGAGGGTGATGCCGTCCGTTTTCGCGCTCAACGGGTACGAGATCACGAAGGATACCGACGGGACGGGCACCGGGTGGCTCTTCGGGCAGGCGCCGGTGTGGTCGCCGTTGGCCATGTGCGCCTTGTGGTCGGGGCTGTCCAGGTGCTTGCCGTCCCAGCAGTCCGGGAAGGTGATCTGGCGGACGACGTGCGCGGTCTTGGCGCAGACCGGGAAGGTCTTGTCGGCGCTGCGGCCGACCTCGCCGCCGATGCCGGCGCACCAGAAGTGGTTGCCCTGCTTGTCCGGGGTGTCCACCTGGTTCTTGGCATTGCCGGTGATCATCCGCAGACCGAACGGGAAGGGCTGGGTCTTGCTCGGGTCCTTCAGGCGGGATCCGTAGTAGACGGTCACCTCGGTCGGGTCGACGACCTTGCCGTTCTGGTACATGGTTGGCACCCAGTAGGCCGACTGGTCGTCCGGCGAGTTGCAGGTGGTCGCCTTCGACGCCCGCAGCGACTCCGCCGTCGAGTTGGCGTCGGTCGATTTGTTGCCCCAGAAGGCGTGGTTGTGCGAGGCGCCGACCAGCTTGGGCAGGACGATCGGGTCGTCACTGTTGTGGTGGCTGACCGTGCAGCCGACGTTGAACTCGGCAACCTTCACCGGGTTGCCGGTCACCGGCTTCGGCTTGCGCGCGAAGAACGCCCTCGTCGCGGCGGCCTGCGCGGCGGCGTCGATGGTGATCCAGCCACCCGATGTGGTCGGCGCAGCGGCGCCCGTGGACGAGGTGCCCGGCTTGGCTGGAGTGGACGGGCTGGTCGAGGTGCCCGGGGCGCTCGGCGTGGTCGTCGCGTCGCCCGCCGGGGCGGTCGGCGTCGCGGGCCCGGACGAGCCGATGCCGGTGTCGCTGGACGGGCCGGACGCGCCGGGCGTGCCCGGAGCCTCCTTGCATCCGCCGGCGAACGCCAGCCCCACCACAAGCAGGGCGGTCAGGGCATGACGGTGTCGAGGGGTGGGTCGCAGATATGTCAACGGGGGTGCACCTTCCTTCCGAGAAGAAAGAGTACGAGTCGCCCCCTGCGCCGATCCGGTCGCGCCGATTAAATATGCCTTAAATATCGCTCCGGGATTGCCCGGTCAGCTCTGCGCGACGGTCGGTCCTGTTGATTCGATATCGATTCTCGAAAAAAACGTAATCGCCGACTCCGCCGGCAGTCCGTCCCCCGTCGCGCTGGTGCCGGTGATGTCGCCAGCATCCCACGGGGTCGTCCGCGCCGGTGCCCGTCGGCCAGACCACGTGTCGCGACACATGCCGGGACCCGGGTCGTGTCCGTATCGGAGAGCGGCTGCGCTTCCGGGTCGGCGTACCCCCGATGGTGCGGCAGTCGCAGGTAAGAGGAAATCAAGCGGTCGTACACCGACCCCTCTTAGTCTTCGAAAGGTCGATGGGTCGACCGTCACCGGAGCGCGACTGCGGGAGTTGGCCTCGTCGCCCCGTTGTCACCATTAATCACGGAGTAGTTGAAACCCGCCATGCCCGCGACCAGAAAAACCAGAACCGCGCCACGTCGTCCCGAGCAGGCGTGGTCCCGCCGTCTCGAGCCGTCCGGCTTCGACGATTTTGCAGCCGCGGAGTACGGGAAGTTGTTCGGGTCTTTCACGGTCGACGCCGACGGAACGGTCGCGGTGGCGGAACTCGTCGGCCGGCTGCGCGACGCAGGCATCTCGGAGACGGACCCGCGCCTGGTCGAGGTGCGGTCCGCCACCAGCGGCGACGGTCCGGCCCGCATCGACATGTCCCGCTTCATCGCATGGTGCAGGACGGGTGGCGGTGTCATCGAGAGGTCCCTTCGCGGAGACCTCGTCATTCCGGACTTCGCCGCGTTGCGGACGGAGATCTTCTCGATCTACGAGGGCCTCCGGGGTGTGGACGAGGGGCAGGTCGCCGATTACATCCCGCAGCTCGGCCGCGTCGATCCGGAGAACTTCGGGATCGCGTTGTGCACCACCGACGGCCAGCGCTTCGCCGTGGGGGACGCGGAGACCCCGTTCTGCGTCCAGTCGGTCTGCAAGCCGATCAACTATTGTCTGGCGCTGGAGCAGCACGGTGCCGAACAGGTCCACCGGCACGTGGGGCGGGAACCCAGCGGTCGCGGGTTCAACGAGCTGACATTGAACAACGAAGGCCTCCCGCACAACCCGATGATCAATTCGGGGGCGATCATGTGCTGCTCGCTGCTGCGCCCGAGATGGGAGATGGCCGACCGTTTCGACCACGTCGCCGAAACGTGGCGCAGCTTGGCCGGCGGCGGGACGGTCGGCTTCAACAATGCCGTCTATCTCTCGGAACGGCGTACGGCGGATCGGAATTTCGCTCTCGGGTACTTCATGCGCGAGCACCGGGCCTTTCCGGACGGCACCGACCTCACCGAGACGTTGGAATTCTACTTCCAGTGCTGTTCGATCGAAGTCGACGCGCGGTCGCTGTCGGTCGTTGCCGCCTCGCTCGCCAACGGCGGTGTCAACCCCCTCACCCGGGAGCGGATCTTCTCCGCTGATACCGCACGCAAGTGTCTGTCCCTGATGTCGTCGTGCGGGATGTACGACTACTCGGGGGAGTTCGCCTTCACGATCGGTCTGCCGGCGAAGAGCGGTGTCTCCGGTGGACTCATGATCGTGGTTCCCGGCGTGATGGGCGTGTGCGTCTGGTCGCCCCGCCTCGACGCGCTCGGCAACTCCGTCCGGGGAGTCGCGTTCTGCAAGGAACTCATCAACCGGTTCAACTTCCACGTCTACGACTCGTTGGCCGCCGGGGAGGACTCCGGCAAACGCGACCCGCGACGTGGCAGGAACGAGGACGAGGTGGCGTCGACCACGCGGTTGCTGTGGGCCGCCAGTCACGGCGATCTGGAGTACGTCCGGCTGGCGCTGGCCGCGGGGAAGGATCCGAACTCCGCCGACTACGACCGGCGGACGGCGCTGCACCTGGCCGCCTCCGACGGGAACCTCGACGTGGTCCGGTACCTCCTGGACCGGGGGGCCGATCCAACTCTGCGGGACCGCTGGGGAGGAACCGCGCTCTCCGATGCCGAACGCGGAGCACATGACAACGTTGTCGCTCTGCTGACGTCGACGCTGGGCGAGGGCCCGGCGTCAGCCACCCTCGTGCGAACCGACGCGCCGCTCCCGGCGGTCTGAACCGTCCGTTCCACCGATCACGATTTCGTGGGCCATCCGGCCCGATCACAGGAGAAGAGACCCATGGCGTACAAGGCTGAATACATCTGGATCGACGGCACCGCGCCGACCGCGAAGCTCCGGTCGAAGACGAAGATCATCGAGGACGGCGTCACGCCGGGCACGTGGGGTTTCGACGGCTCCAGCACCAATCAGGCCGAGGGCAGCAGCTCCGACCGCGTCCTCGAGCCGGTCGCCACCTACGCCGACCCCATCCGCGGCGGGGCGCACCTGCTGGTGCTCTGCGAGGTGTTCAACACCGACGGCACCCCGCACGAGTCCAACACGCGGGCGCTGCTGCGCCCGGTGGCCGAGCAGTTCGCCGCCCAGGAGTCGCTGTTCGGCATCGAGCAGGAGTACACGTTCTTCAAGGGCTCCCGCCCGCTGGGCTTCCCGGACGGCGGCTACCCGGCTCCGCAGGGTGGCTACTACTGCGGCGTCGGCGCGGACGAGATCTACGGCCGCGCCGTGGTCGAGAAGCACCTGGACAACTGCCTCGCCGCAGGGCTGTCCCTCTCCGGCATCAACGCCGAGGTCATGCCCGGCCAGTGGGAGTTCCAGGTCGGTCCGCTGTCCCCGCTGGAGGTCGCCGACCAGTTGTGGATCGCCCGCTGGCTCCTGCACCGCACGGCCGAGGACTTCGGCATCTCCGCGACCCTGGAGCCCAAGCCCGCGCGGGGTGACTGGAACGGCGCCGGGGCGCACACCAACTTCTCGACGCGCGCCATGCGGGAGAACTATTCGGCGATCATCGAGGCCTGCGAGGCGCTCGGCCGGGGCGACAAGCCCGCCGAGCACATCCGCAACTATGGGGCCGGCGTCGAGGCCCGCCTGACCGGCGCGCACGAGACGGCGCCCTGGAACGAGTACAGCTACGGCGTCTCCGACCGCGGTGCTTCCGTCCGCATTCCGTGGCAGGTGGAGATCGACAAGAAGGGCTACATCGAGGATCGCCGGCCCAACGCCAACGTCGACCCGTACACCGTCACCCGCCTCATCGTCGACACCTGCTGCAGCGCCCTGGAGGCCGCCGACCTCGTGTGAGGTACGCGGACCACGGTCCACGAACGACATTCATCACGCCGCAGTGCTGCGGCAGCTACCACGACATGGAGTGCATCTCGATGCCAGACGGCTTCGACGCGGGAGATACCGCATTCGTTCTGATCAGTGCCGCGTTGGTCATGCTGATGACCCCGGGCCTGGCGTTCTTCTACGGCGGCATGGTTCGCGTGAAGAGCGTTCTCAACATGCTGCTGATGAGTTTCATCAGCCTGGGCATCGTCAGCGTGCTCTGGGTGGCCTACGGATACTCGCTCGCCTTCGGCGAGGACGTCGGTGGACGCGGACTCGTCGGCGACCTGGGCAACGTGGGCCTGAGCGGAATCTCGGACACCACGTTGACGGGCAGCATTCCGGTGCTCGCGTTCGCGGTCTTCCAGATGATGTTCGCCGTCATCACGCCGGCGCTGATCAGCGGGGCGATCGCCGACCGTGCCAGGTTCGGCGCATGGATGCTGTTCGTCGCGCTCTGGGTGACCGTGGTGTATTTCCCGGTGGCCCACTGGGTGTGGCAGGCCGACGGCTGGATCTTCAAGCTCGGCGTGAAGGACTTCGCCGGAGGCACGGCGGTCCACATCAACGCCGGCATGGCCGCCCTCGGCGCGCTCCTCGTCCTCGGCAACCGGGTCGGCTTCCGGCGTGAGTCGATGCGGGCGCACAGCCTGCCGCTCGTGATGCTCGGTTCCGGCCTGCTGTGGTTCGGGTGGTTCGGGTTCAACGCCGGATCGGCCCTCGCCGCCAATGGCACCGCCAGCGTCGCCTTCATGAACACCCAGGTGGCGGCCGGTGCCGGCATGATCGGATGGCTCGTCTGGGAGCGCGTACGCAAGGGTGGCTCCACCTCTCTGGGCGCCGCGTCGGGCGCGGTCGCCGGCCTGGTGGCCATCACCCCCGCCTGCGCGGTCGTGAACACCTGGGGTGCGATCGCCATCGGTGTCATCGCCGGTGTCGTCTGCGCCTGGGCCGTCGGCCTCAAGGACCGCTTCGGCTACGACGACTCGCTGGACGTCGTGGCGGTTCACGCGGTCGGTGGTTTCGTCGGCACGCTGCTCATCGGAGTGTTTGACACCACCGACGGCCTCGTCGCCGGCGCCGGTGCCGGGCAACTGGGGAAGCAGGCGGTCGGCGCCTTCGCCGTCGCCGCCTATTCGGTGGCGCTGACCTGGCTGCTCGTCAAGATCATTGATGTGACGATCGGCTTCCGGGTGCCGCGATCGGACGAGGTCGCCGGCATCGACCAGGTCCTGCACGCGGAGAGCGCCTACGACTTCGACGTGAGCAAGGGGCGGACCGACCCGGTCGGCTCGACCGGCGGCCGGGCGCAGGACAGGACCGGCCAGAATCCGATCATGGACGTCGTCAACGGCCCGTACGCCCGCTGACCGACTGCGACGGACATCGCCGTGGTCCGGACCGGGAGGGGTGCGCCAACCCTCCCGGTCTGCTGGCGTACGGTCCGCGCGTCGACGGGAGCCGTCGCACTGGCCGCCGTCGCGTGGACGACGCTAGGATCTGACGCTGACGTCAGAGGTAAGTTTGTCGGCGTCACCACGTGAGGGGAGGGGCCGTGCGGATCGGAGAACTCGCCACCAGCACGGGAGTGTCGGTGCGCGCCCTGCGTTACTACGAGGAGCAGTCGCTGCTGATCCCCGAGCGCAGCGGCGGCGGCCAGCGCCAGTACGGCGATAAAGCGGTCGACCGCGTCCAGCTCATCCAGACGCTGTACGGCGCGGGTCTGTCCAGCCGGACGATCCTGGATCTGCTGCCCTGCGTCGACGCGCAGGTCAACACCCCGCAGTCCCGTGCCCTGCTGAACGCCGAACGGGACCGGATCACCCACCAGATCGACCAGCTCGTCCAGGTCCGCGATCGGCTCGACGCGGTGATCAGCGCCAGCGAGGATCCGGCCGGCGGCTGCGGCTACGCCGACGAGACCCCGCGATAGTCGCCCGTGGGCCCGTGCTGTCGCACGGTCGTGGGCGGGGCGCCGGGGGTGAGGTCGGGGATGCCGTAGAGCTGGTCGAGGACCTGGATCGCGGCCCCGGCGGCGATCACGTCCGCGCCGAGGCTGGACAGGGTCACGGTCGGGGCGAGCCAGTCCGCACGCCGCACGTCGGTACGGACGGCCAGCTCCACGGCTGCGCGGTAGACCTCGGCGTGGCGCAGCAGATCCGCGCCGGCGAGGACCACGTGGGCGAGGTCGAGAGTCTGGAGCAGGTTGACGACGCCGATCGCCAGGACCCGGGCGGCCCGCGGGACGTCCCCCGCCTCGGTGGCACGGAGGTGGACGACCTCCAGGCAGCCGTGGCGTCCGCAGACGCAGACGGGCCCGTCCAGGTCGACGACCGTGTGGCCGAACTCGCCGGCGTTGGTGTGCGCCCCCCGATGGGCCGCGCCGCCCAGCCAGAAACCGCCCCCGATGCCGGATTCGACCATGATGAGCGCCGCGTCGCCGAACGTGGCGCCGTGCCGCCACGCCTCGGCGGTGACACCGGCGGTCACGTCCTTGTCCAGGTGCACCGGCAGGCGGAGGCGTGCCTCGGCCAGTTCGCGCAGCGGTACGTCGTGCCAGTGCCGTAGGCCGTGCGCGTCCCGGACCAGCCCGTTGGCGTGGTCCAGGGGGCCGATCATGCCGAGGCCCACGCCCGTCAGCCGGTTCCGTAGCGCGGGGTCCGCGGTGATCGTCCCGATGCCGACGCACAGGGCGTCGAGGAGCTGTTCCGGGGTGAAGTCCGCGGGCAGCGGTCTGACCGTCGAGTGGCGCACGGCGCCGGCCAGATCGACCAGGACCAGTCGCAGCGTGCGCCGGGCGACGTGCGCGCCGATCGCGTACCGGCTGTCCGGGACCAGCTCATAGACGACCGCGGGTTTGCCGATGCCCAGGCGGCGGACACCGGCGGGGCGGATCAGGCCGTCGGCGCTCAGGCGCGCGATGACCTTGGAGACGGCTTGCGGGGTCAGGCCGGTGGCGGCGACGACCGTCGACCGTTCGAACGTCCGTGCCGTACGCCCCACGGCCAGCACCTGCGCCTGGTTGTAGCCGCGCAGGAACGTCACGTCCGCTGTGGTACGCGTCATCTCGCCACTCTATTACGCAACGCTGTTGCTAAATTCGCTCGGTGAACGCACTGAGCAGAGGTCAACGGCTCGCGGCGCTCGCCGCCCTGGCACTGGGCGGCGTGGCGGTCGGCCTGACGGAGTTCGTGGCGATGGGCCTGCTCCCCGAGATGGCACGCGACCTGCTCGCCCAGGACTACGCGCGATCCTCGTCGGACGCCGTCGCGCGGGCCGGATGGATGATCACGGCGTACGCGCTGGGCGTCGTCGTGGGCGCTCCCCTGATCGCCGCGCTCAGCGCCCGCCTGCCCCGCCGCAAGCTCGTGCTCGGACTGCTCGTCCTCTTCGTCGTCGGCACGATCGCCTCGGCGACCGCCCCGAACTTCGAGCTGGTGCTGGTCGCGCGGTTCGTCGCCGCGCTGCCGCACGGTGCGTACTTCGGCGCGGCCGGCCTGCTCGCCGCGACCCTGATGGGTCCCGGCAACGAGGCGCGGGGCTTCGCCACCGTGCTCGGTGGCCTGACCGTGAGCAACGTGGTGGGCGTACCGCTGAGCACCCGGCTCGGGCAGGCGGCCGGCTGGCGTACGGCGTACCTGGTCATCGCCGGTGTCTTCCTGCTCACGCTGCTGGCCGTGCTGGCGGTCGTGCCGGAGGTCGCCGCGGCGGCGGACGGCTCGCCGGCGGCCGAGCTGCGGTCCCTGCGGACCTCGCAGGTCTGGCTGGTCGCGGCGACCGGGGCGATCGGCTTCGCCGGATTCTTCGCGGTCGACTCGTACATCGCGCCGGTCACCACCGACGTCGCCGGACTCTCCGCCGCGACGGTGCCGTGGGTGCTGGTCGCGGTGGGCCTCGGCATGACCGTCGGCAACGCCCTGGGCGGCTGGCTCGCCGACCGGGACCTGCGTCGCAGCCAGCTGATCGGCTTCGTGGCGATGATCGCCAGCATCGGCGTGTTCAGTCTCGTCGCGTCGCACCCGGTGGGTCTCTTCGTGGGCGCGTTCCTGGTCGGCGCGACGAGTCTCTACCTCGGTCCGGTCCTGCAGGCACGCCTCATCACGGTCGCTCCCGGCGCCCAGTTGATGGGCGCGGCGGTCAACCAGTCCGCCATGAACATCGCGAACAGCCTGGGCGCGGCGCTGGGCAGCGTCGGCATCGCCGCCGGGCTCGGCTACCTCGCGCCGGCCCGGGTGGGCCTGGTCCTGGCGGTCGTCGGGCTGGGCCTGGGAATCGTCAGCTACGCGGGGCGTCGTCGGGACCGGGAGCTGGCCGCCGTGGCGGGCTGACCGTCGCCGGCGTCGGTCAGGTGACGGACGAGGCGAGGAGGTCGCCGACGGCCGCGCGGACCGGATCGGGATTCGCCCAGGACCAGTTCGGGTGGGCCCGGTTCGTGAGCAGGGCGAGAACCAGTTTGCGGCCCGGGTCGACCAGCAGCGAGGGACCGGCGAACCCGGTGTGGCCGAAGGCGCGACCCGACGCGAGCCGGCCCATGAACCACTGCTGGTTGAGCACGACGCCGAGACCGTGGGCGGCCGTACGGTAGGGACGCTCCGGGTCGACGGCCGGCTTGCCCGCGTTGTGGTTGGTGAGCATCCGGCGCACGGTGCCGGCGGCGAGGACCCGTCGGCCCTGGTAGGTGCCACCGTCGAGGAGCATCTGGCCGATGGCCGCGAGATCGCTGGCGCTGGCGAACACCCCTGCGTGACCGGCGACGCCCCCGAGGTTGTTGGCGACGTCGTCGTGCACGATGCCGCGCAGGAGGCCGCGCGACGACCGGGCGTCGGTGGCGACCATTCGGGCCGCCCTCTCGCTGGCCGACAGCCAGGTCGTGGGGGTGAAGCCGGTGTCGCGCAGGCCGAGTGGGCCGGTGAGGTTCGCCTTGAGCGCCTGGTCGAGGCGTTGCCCGGTGACCTTCTCGACGATCTTGCCGGCGACCATGACGCCGACGCTGGAGTAGCGGAACGTGTCCCCGGGCACGGCGCCCGAGACGAGCGGGGTGGCGAGGACCGCGTTCCACCGGGCGGCGTTGTCCGGCAGGCCGGTCACCTTGGCGCCGACCGGGAGGCCGCTGGTGTGGGTGAGCAGCATCTCGACGGTGACGCGGTCCTTGCCCGTGCCGGTGAATCCCGGCAGGTAGTCGCGTACCGGGGCGCCCAGGTCGACACGGCCCCTGTCCTCCTGCTGCAGCAGGAGGATGGCGGTGTAGACCTTGGTGACCGAGGCGAGGTCGAAGATGGAGTCCGGGCGCATGGCGACCCGGCTCTTCGCCGCGAGCAGTTTCGGGCCGGCCGAGTAGCGCAGGGCCTCCCCGACCGCTGTGTGCACGGTCGTCTTCCCGTTGACCAGCACGAGGGCGACCGCACCAGGAAAGCCGTGGTGCGTGACGGTCTGCGCCGAGGCGGGCAGGTGTCGCCGCAGCAACGCGGTCACGTCCGCGGCGTACCGGGCCTGGTTGCCCGGCGCGCCCGCGCCGGCCGTGAGGGAGACGCTCGGCGTACCCGACGAAGGGGTCGTGGGCTTCCCGGCCGCGCCGAATCCCACCCTGTTCCCCGCCGCGTCGGTGGCCGTCACCGGGCCGCCCGGGTCGGCCCCACCCGCCGACTCGCCGCCGCTGTCGCCGCAGCCGGTGAGAGCGGAGGTCGCAGCGGCCAGGCCAACCCCGAGCAGGGTACGACGGGCGACGGGCATGCCGGTGATGTTGACAGATCCGAATCGGGTGCGCCAAGTCCAATCAGCCGGACGCTGACCTCGTCCAGCGTTCTGGCCGGTTTCCGACACCCGTGTGGGCCGTACGGGCAACTGACACTGCCTGTGCAACCATCGTCAGGCATCCTGTCGAACGGCCGGCGCCGCCGGTCTGTCCGTGCGGCAGACCCGGGGGAGGGTGCCCTGCCTCGTACTCCTTTGGAGAGCACCATGTCCCTCTCCCCGGTTCGGGTCTTCGCCGCGTTGAACGCCGTGCGACCTCCCGAGCAGCCAACTCCGGTCCTGGGCAAGGCGGTGGTGGCCGGCGGCAGCGTCGCCGGCCTGCTGGCCGCCCGGGTCCTGTCCGACCACGCCGAGAGCGTGATCCTCATCGACCGGGACGACCCGCAGGTCAGCGGCGCGCGGCCCGGCGTGCCCCAGGGCACTCAACTGCACGCGCTGCTGCCCGGCGGTCTTCTGCAACTGGAGCAGTTGTTCCCCGGGTTCCGCCAGCAGGCGCTGGCCCACGGCGCGGTCGAGGCGCCACCCGCCACCCGACGCAGCTACCTCGACGGTCGACGCAAGGTGGTCGTACCCGACGACGACGACAGCCTCGCCGGCAGTCGACCGCTGCTGGAGGGGCTGATCCGCCAGCAGGTGCTCCGACTCCCCAACGTCAAGACCGTCACCGCCCGCGCCACCGGGCTCGTGATCGAGGGCGACGCGGTCACCGGTGTGCGCTGCGAGGTCAACGGGGTGGCCGGCGTCGAGGGCGGCGACCTGGTGGTGGACGCCATGGGCCGGTCCAGCCGGCTCTCCGACTGGCTGGAACAGGCCGGCTGGGAGCGTCCCGCCACCCGCCGGATGCCGGTGCACCTCAACTACGCGACCGCGCTGTTCCGACGCACGGACCAGGCCCCTCAGACCCGCGTCGTGATGGCCCTGCACACCCCACGGACCATGACGGACGTCGCCGGCGCCGCCGTCTTCGCCATCGAGGACGGCCGCTGGATGGCCATGATGGCCGGCTACGGCGACGACCGGCCCGGACGCACCGCGCAGGACTTCGTCCGGCGGCTGCGCGAGCAGTTCCCGCCCGAGTTCGGCGAGGTCGCCGACCAGGAGATGCTCGGTGACGTGCAGACCTACCACCACGCCGACAGCCGGCGTCGGGACTTCCACGCGTTGCGGCGCTTCCCGGCCCGGCTCGTCAGCGTGGGCGACGCCGTCGCGTCGTTCAACCCGGTGTATGGGCAGGGGATGACGGCAGCGGCCCTGCACGCGGCCTGCCTGTCGGCGTACCTCCGCCCCGGCCCCGACCTGAGCGTGCCGGCCCGCCACTTCCTCGACCTGCAGAAGGTCGTGGTCGACGCCGCGTGGTCGACGTCGACCTCCGCCGACCTGGCGCTGCCGCACGTCGACGGCCCCTACCCGCGCGGCTACCGGATCACCAGCTGGGCGAGCCGGCAAATCCTCACGGCGACCGTGACGGACGTGGCGATCGCACGCCGGTTCAACGAGGTCGTCTCCATGCGCCAGCACCCGCTGTCGCTGGCCAACCTCGGCGTGATCCTGGGCGCCGTGCGCGCCAACCGTCGGGCGGGCTGACGGAGGGACCCCGTCGCCCGTCCGGCGTCCGACGGGCGGCGGGGTCGCCAACTACTGCGCGGCTGACCGCAGGATGTCGACGACGAAGCGGTGGTCGTCCAACTGCGGAAGCCCGGAGACGCCGATCCAGCCCACCACGCCGGTGCCGCGCACCCGCAGCGGCAGCGCGCCACCGGCGGCGGCGTACCGGGAGGCCGGCAGCCCGTAGCGCTCGGTCAGCGTCACGTTCTTGTCCTGGCAGAGCCGGGCCATGTAGAGCGACGAGTGCTCGAACCGCATCACCACCCGGCCCTTGCGGCGCAGCCAGGCGTCGTTGTCCTGGGTGGAGCCGGGCAGGCCACAGTGGAACAGCTGACGCCCGGCCCGCCACACGCCCACCGCGACCGGCAGCGCCCGCTCGCTCGCGGCGGCCACGGCGCGCATGCCCAGCTCGTACGCGTCCGTCTCGGACAGGCCGGTACGTTCCAGCTCCGCCTCCTCGCGGAGCAGCTCGTCCAGGGTCGGCCAGGAATCGTGGTCGGATGGCATGGGTTTCTCCTCGTCGTTCACCAGGCGCACGGCGCGTAGTCCTTCAGGAAGCAGCCGTACAGGTCCTCGCCCTGCTCGCCGCGGACGATCGGGTCGTACACCCGGGCCGCGCCGTCGACCAGGTCCAGCGGGGCGTGGAACCCCTCGTCGGCCAGGCGCATCTTCGTCGGGTGCGGCCGCTCGTCGGTGATCCAACCCGTGTCGACGCTGGTCATCAGGATGCCGTCGGTCAGCATCTCCTGGGCGCTGGTGCGGGTCAGCATGTTCAACGCGGCCTTGGCCATGTTGGTGTGCGGGTGCCCCGGCCCCTTGTAGCCGCGACCGAACTGACCCTCCATCGCCGAGACGTTCACCACGTACTTGCGGCGGGCCGGCGCGGCGGCCATCGCCGGACGTAGCCGGCTGACCAGCACGAACGGCGCGGTCACGTTGCACAACTGCACTTCCAGCAGCTCGACCGGGTCGACCTCCTGCACCCGCTGCACCCAGCTGTTGACCGGGTCGAGGTCCGGCACGAGACCGCCGGCGTCGATGGCGGTGGACGCCGCGATCCGCTCTGGCGAGGCGGAACGACTGGTCAACGCCAGTGCGGTGAGCGCGTGCGGGGTGAGGGCCGGCGACTCCGAGCCGGTGGTGAGCGCGCCACCCGCGCCGGCCGGCTTGGTGAACGTGATCAGCTCCGGCAGGGGACCGTCCGGCAGGGCCGCGGCCTCCGCGGCGACGAGCTGGGCGTACGCCCCGGGCGAGCGGCGGACCGTCTGCGCCGCGTTGTTGATCAGGATGTCGAGGGGGCCCTGGCTGCTGACCGAGTCGGCGAGGGCGATCACCTGCGCCGGGTCGCGCAGGTCGATGCCGACGATCCGCAGGCGTTGCAGCCAGTCCGCGCTGTCGGGCATCGCGGCGAACCGGCGGACCGCGTCGTGCGGGAACCGGGTCGTCACCGTCGTGTGCGCGCCGTCGCGCAGCAGCCGCAGCGCGATGTACATGCCGATCTTCGCGCGCCCGCCGGTGAGCAGGGCGCGCCGGCCGGTCAGGTCGGTACGGGCGTCCCGGCGCTCCCGGTTCAGCGCGGCGCAGGACGGGCAGAGCTGGTGGTAGAAGGCGTCCACCTCGCGGTAGCGCTGCTTGCAGATGTAGCAGCCGCGCGGGTTGTGCAGGAGCCCCGCCGTCGTGCCGGTGGTGGGGGAGGCGAGGGGGATGCCCTGGGTCTCGTCGTCGATCCGACCCGGGGCGCCGGTGGCCGTGGCCTCCGTCACCGCACGGTCGGCCGCCAGGATGGCGTCGCGCCGCTCCTCACGTCGCCGCTGCTTGATCACCTTGTAGAGCCGTGCGGTGGCCCGCTGCACCCGCACCACGTCGGGGTGGTCGGGAGGAAGGGCCTCCAACGCCTCGAAGACGCTCAGGCAGGTCTCCAGCCGGTTCCGGTCGATGCCGCCCTGAGCGTTGTCGGGAATGTTGTCCACCGTCATGCGTCGTTGTCTCGTCCCGTTTCCTGTGCCGGATTTCGCCGGCCCACCCCAAGTCCGACCCGAAACTGTACGCACCGCGGCGTCCCGGCCGCACCCCGCGCCGTCGGGCACCCTGCACGGCTCTGTGGGGCGCGTGAGGGATGCTGGTCCCGTGCAGATCACCATCCTCGGTCCCCTCGCCGTCGACGCCCGGCCGGTCCGGGGCGAGCGGTTGGCCGCGGTGCTCCGCGCGCTCGTCGACGCGCGCGGCCGGGCGGTCTCCACCAGCCTGCTCGTGGACGCGGTCTGGGATGGCGCCCCGCCGGACGACGCGACCGGCGCCGTGCAGGCGCTCGTGTCCCGCGTACGTCGTCTCGGGCTGCCCGTGGTGGCCGTGCCGGGGGGTTACCGCCTGCCGGCCGAGGAGGTGACCGTCGACGCGGTCGAGGCACGGGCGCTCGTCGAGGGCGGTCGGGTCGCGCTGCGGGCCGGGGACGCGCGCGCGGCCCGCGACGCGGCCGACCGGGCCCGCGCCCTGTTCCCCGAGGTGCCGGAGATCGCCAGCGCGGACGACGCGCGCCTGTTCGCCGCTGTCGCCGCGCTGCGCGCCGAGGCGGCGCTCGCCGGCGTGGGGCCGTACGACGAGGCCGACCTGCGCCGGCTGGCCGCGCGGACGCCCCCGGACGAGCCGTCCGCCGCCCTGCTCGTGCGGGTGCTCGCCGTGCAGGGGCGGGAGGCGGAGGCGCTGGAGGTGGTCGAGCGTCTCCGCGACGAGCTGGCGGACCGCTACGGGACCGACCCGTCCCCGGTGATCACACAGGTCCACCTGGCCCTCCTGCGCGGCGAACTCAACCAGCCGGCCGTCGTGGCGCCACCCCGTCCGCTGGCACGCGTCGTCCTGCCCGCCGCGTGGCGCCGGCCGATGACCGCCCTGCTGGGCCGCGAGCGGGACGTCGAGGCCCTGGACACGGCGCTCGACGAGTCGGCCCTGGTGACGATCGTGGCGACCGGCGGCGCGGGCAAGACCCGGCTCGCCGCCGAGGTCACCCGGCGCGCGGCGGCGGCCGGGCAGGGGGTACGGGTGGTCGAGCTGGCGGGTCTGCGCTCGCCCGACGAGGTGCTGCCCACCGTGCTCGCGGCGCTCGGCGGCGCGGACACCTCGTCCACCGGCGGCAACCTGGGCCTCGAACGCCGGGTGCTCAGCCCCGAGGAGCGTATGCGTGCCGTGGCGCCGGACCTCGACGGCCTGGTCGTGCTGGACAACTGCGAGCACGTCCTCGACGCGGTCGCCACCGTCGTCGCCGATCTGCTCGCGGTGGTCTCCCCGGAGGTGGCGGTGCTCGCGACCAGTCGCGCCCCGCTGGGCCTGGCCGGCGAGCGGGTCCACCGACTGACCGCCCTTCCGGACTCCGACGCGCTCGGGCTGGTCGAATCCCGGGCACGGGCCGGTGGCGCGGTGCCGACCTGGGACACCGCCCGGGCTCTCGCGCTGTGCAACCGGCTCGACAACCTGCCGTTGGCCCTCGAACTGGCCGCCGCCCGGCTGCGGCACATGCCGATCGACGACGTGCTCGCCGGGCTGACCGACCGGTTCGCCCTGCTCGACGACGCGCTGCGGGGTCTGCCGGAACGCCACGCGAGCCTGTGGGCGATGGTCGACTGGAGCCGCGAACTGCTCGCGCCCGACGACCGTGCGCTGCTGGAGCGGGTCGCGGTCATCCCCGCGCCGTTCACCGCCGACCTCGCCGCCGCGGTCGCGCGGACCCCCGACGTACGGCGAGGTCTGGCGAGGCTCGTCGAACAGTCCCTGCTGACCCTGGTCGAGGCCGACGGGCCACCGCGCTACCGGATGTTGGAGACCGTCCGTGAGTACGGCGAGGCCCGACTCGGCGCGTCCGGCGACCGGGACGCGGCGATGGCCGGCCTGGCGGGGTGGTGTCGGGACGAGGCCGTCGCGCTCAGCGAGCGTTTCGTCGGCCCCGACCAGGTGGAGGCGCTCGACCGTTGCGCCGCCGAGCAGGACAACCTGGTCGCGGGCCTGCGGTGGGCGCTGGGTCAGGACGACGAGCCGGCCGCCGTCGACGTCGCCACCGCGTTGCTGCACCTCTGGACGGTGCGCGGCCTGCACCTGGAAGTCCTCGCCTGGGCACGCGGGATGCTGCACGTCGACGACCCGCACCGGCGTCGACGCTCGGCGATCCTGCGGGGCCGGGCCAGCGGCCGGCCGCTGCCGCACGGGGACCGACTCGCCTGGACGTGCGTGTTGATCAGCGTGAACAGCGGCATCAGCGCCGACCTGCGGCCCGCCGTGCTCGCGCGACGCGCCCTGCGCACGCTGCTCGCGGAGCGACCCGCCGAGGTGTCGCCGCGACTGACCGCGTTCGCGGCGGCGTTGCCCGGCTTCGACGAGTCCGACCCGGAGAAGAGCCTGAAGGCCGCGACCGAGTTGATCGCGCACCCGGACCCGTACGTGCAGGCGCTCGGCCTGATCGCGCGCGCGGCGGTACGGGAGAACAGCGGCCTGCCGGAGGCGTCGATCGAGGACGCCGAGCAGGCGTACCACCGCTTCGAGCTCGCGGGCGACCACTGGGGTATGGCGATGGCCGCTGGCGCCGTCGGGCAGTTCCTGCTCCCCGGCAGGGAGGGGCGGTCGGCCGAGTGGCTGGCGCGCAGCGTCCGGCACATGGAGATGATCGGCGCACAGCAGGACGCGCGGTCGATCCGGGTGCGGCTGGACGTGCAGCTCGCCCTGACCGGCGACGCGGACGCGGAACGGCGACTGGGCGAGACGGCGACGCCGGGCCAGGCCGAGCAGATGGACGTCGCGCAGGCTCTTCTCGGTCTGGCGCACCTCGCCTGGCAGCGTGAACGCTACGACGAGGCGCTGGCCCACGCCGACGAGGCGAACCGCACGCTCGCCGGCTGGACCGGCCCGCCACCGCAGCCGCGGGTGATGCTGCGGGCCTCGGTGGCGGTCCTGTACCTGCGAGTGGCCGAGGCGCGGGGGGCATCGGGCACCGATGCCGCCGCCCAGGCGGCCACGTTGTTGGCGCTCGCCCGCGACGACGCGCTCAACTCGAAGGACCTGCCGGTGATCGGGGCGTGGGCGTCGGGCGGCGCGGACCTCGCCGCGTACCGGGACGACATCGCCACCACCCGCGAGCTGTCCGCGCTCGCGAAGCGGCTCGGGACGCACATGGAGCTGTTCTTCCCGAGCGAACGCAGCGAACGACTCGACGCCGCCCTCGGGAACGAGGAGCAGCGTGAGTCGTTGCTGGCCGTCTGGCGTGCCCGGCCGGTGGCCGCGGCCGTCACCCGGGTCCGTGAGCTGATGGAAGACCTGCTCTAGCTAGACCTTCTTGCGGTAGGCGCGCAACGCCATCGGCATGAACATCGCCACGAAGCCGGCGCACCAGGCGAGGGTCCACCACACGTGCGCGTCGAGCGGGGTGCCGAGGAACAGTCCGCGTACCGAGGCCACCAGGTGGGTCATCGGGTTGACCTTCACGAAGGCCTGCATCCAGCCGGGCAGGGTGTCGGTGTCGACGAACACGTTCGACCCGAAGCTCAGCGGCATGATCAGGGCGAACATCAGGCCCTGCACGGCGCCCGGGGTACGCACCTTCATCGACACCCAGACCGGCAGCCAGCTCAGGCAGAGCGCGAACAGCACCGCGAGCACGCAGCCCGCGATCGCCCGGAACGGGTCGGTGTGGATCCGGAAGCCCATCAGGTAACCGATCGCGAGGGTCGAGACCGTGACGATCACGTACCGGACGACGTCGCCGAGGACCGCGCCGACAAGCGGTGCGGAGCGGGGGACCGGCAGTGACCGGAACCGGTCGAAGATGCCCTTGGCGATGTCGGTGTTGAGGTTCACGCCGATCGCGATCGCCCCGGTCGCGATGGTCTGCGCCAGGATGCCCGGAAGCAGGAACTGCAGGTAGTCATGGGTGGAGCCGGCGACCGCCCCGCCGAAGATGTAGACGAAGATGACCAGGAACAGCGCCGGTTGCAGCGTGACGTCGATCAGCGCCTCGGGCGTACGCCAGGTCTTGATGAGGCTGCGTTTGGCGAGCGCCAGCGAGTGCCGCACCAGCCGGAACGGTCGTGGGTTCACCGCTGCCGTCGAGGGCGTGGAGTTCGGTGTGGGTGGTGCGCCGACCAGGGTGCTCATGCCGCTACCTCCGTACGCGAAGTGGTGTCGTCCTCGGACGCCGTACGCCCGGTGAGGGTGAAGAACACCTCGTCGAGGCTGGGCAGGTGCAGGGAGAGTTCGGTGACGGCGATGCCGGCGGAGGCCAGGCGCGCGACGCTCTCGGTCAGCGCCGTGTCGTCGGCGACCGGCACGGCGAGGACGCCCCTGCGGATCTCGTCGGCCTGCCCGCCCGAGCCGACCTCGGTCAGGATCGCCGCGGTCCGGGGAAGCTGCGCCGGGTCGGACGGACGGACTTCGAGGGTCTGCCCGCCGACGATGCGCTTGAGCCCGTCGGGCGTGTCGTGGGCGATGACCCGGCCGTGGTCGATCACCGTGATCGCGTCGGCCAGCGCGTCGGCCTCTTCCAGGTACTGCGTGGTGAGCAGCACCGTCGAGCCGTTGGTCACCAGCGACCGGACCACGTCCCACATGTCCTCGCGCTTGGCCGGGTCCAGCCCGGTCGTCGGCTCGTCCAGGAAGATCACGTCCGGCGAGCCGACGAGGCTCGCGGCCAGGTCGAGCCGCCGCCGCATACCCCCGGAGTACGTCTTGGCGGTCCGGTTGGCGGCGTCGGTCAGGTCGAACCATTCGAGCAGTTCGGTGGCCCGCCGCCGGGCACCGGGGCGACCGAGGTCCAGCAGCGTGCCGAACAGCTCCAGGTTCTGCCGCCCGGTCAGGTCCTCGTCGACCGAGGCGTACTGGCCGGTGAGGCCGATCCGCTGCCGGACCCGCCCGGCGTCGCGGACGACGTCGAAGCCGCCGATGCGGGCGCTTCCGGCGTCCGGGGTCAGCAGGGTGGAGAGGATGCGGACGGCCGTGGTTTTGCCGGCGCCGTTGGGGCCGAGCACCCCGAGCACCGTCCCCCGGGGTACGGCGAGGTCCACGCCCCGCAGCGCCCTCGTCTTCCCGAAGGTCTTGACGAGGCCCTCGGCCTCGATCACCAGATCGCTTGTCATGCCGGCCAGCGTGCGCGGCGCACCTGACACGGCTCCGACACGCCGCTGACAGCCCCGCCGACGCGGGCTGACACCGTGCCGTCGCGAGGGCGGCCGTGGGCGCGGGCGTCGCGATATGCTGGCGGCGGCAGAGCGCCTGCCCGCGCCCGATGTGGTGGCCCACGCCCGACCACATACCTGGGGCCAAGAGTCGCCGACTCCGCGCGGTCGTGTCGATTCTCGGCGTGCCGGTCACGTCGCCCGCTCCGTGGAGCGCGTGGGGCTGCACCGGAGGCGTCATGTCCGATCACCCGTCCCGCCGTTCCCCCATTGCGGGCCGCGCCCGCAGGCGCGCCATCCGGGAGCAGGCGGCCCGCACCGGCGTCGGCTACTCGGTGGCTGCCCGGCAACTCGACTCGGCCGGTCTGAAGCCCGGCGAAACCCTCGCCAGGTACGGCCGGACGATCTATCCGACCAGCGTCGACGCGTACCGTCAGGCTCTCGTCGACCACCGCGAACGGCGCTCGTTCGGCGAACGGGTGGCCGACACGCGCCGCGCGGCGATCCTGCCGGAGGGCCGCGCCGTGCACCTCGTTGAACGTTTCCCGCCCAGCCGTGGGCCAGCCGGCTCCGGCGTCGGTCGGCTCTACCACGGCGAGGGTCGGCAGGAGTTGCTCGCCGTGCTGTATCTCGTGGTCGCGGCCGAGTCGCCGGGACTGCTGCCCGAGGTGGGGGACGTCGCCTGGATCGCGGAGCTGGGCGAGGACACGGCGGTCGACACGGCCTGCGCCGATGTCGACCGTGAGGCCCGCCGGCTGCTCGAGGAGACGCCGACGCGGCTCTGGTCGGCGATCGAGGAGGCGTTGGCCGTCGTCGGGGCCGGCGTCGACGGGCAGCTCCGCCACGCGGCGGTCCGCCAGGGTGCGCTGCTGCGCATGATGATGACGCCGCGCCTCGGCTCCGCGGACGAGCCGTACGTGCCGGGACTGCCGAGTACCGGCGTGCGACAGATCCTCGACGCGCTGCTCATCGTGGCCGACGACGGGCATGCTCCGGGCACCCGGGTACGACGTGTCGCGGGGGCGGACGACGCGCGGCTGGCCACGATCGTCGGGGCGCGGTGGGGTTCGGCGGGGCCACCGGTGGGCTACCTCGTCTGGCCCGATGGCGCGACGGCGTCCGTGTCCGTCCCGGCCGACGATCTGGTGGTGCTGGCCGGGCAGGAGTCCGTGCCCCGGTGAGCCGACCGGGTCGACGGCCCGTGGGCGTCGACGTCGGCGGGACCGCGACGTCTAGGGATCCATAACCCTGGAGTACGACCCAGAGGGGATGACGCGGAACATATATTCCCATCAATACGATTGCCGCTATCGATCAGGTGCGCCCACAAGGCGTGCCGTCCCGAAGCGGAGGAATGCATGGTTCGCTGGCGTACCCTCACCGGCCTGGTGGCCGCCGCGCTGACCGCGGCCAGCCTCACCCTCGCGGCGCCCGCCGCCGCGGCCGACAACCCCGTCACGCCGAACGTGGTCGGCGGCACCCGCGCCGCCCAGGGCGAGTTCCCGTTCATGGTGCGGCTCTCGATGGGCTGCGGCGGGGCCCTCTACAGCTCCCGGCTGGTGCTCACCGCCGCGCACTGCGTGGGCGCGACCGGCACCAACACCAGCATCACCGCGACCCTCGGCGTGGTGGACCTCCAGTCGTCCAGCCGGATCACTGTCCGCTCCAACTACGTCTACCGCGCCCCCGGCTACAACGGCAACGGTAAGGACTGGGCGCTCATCCGGTTGGCCACCCCCGTCACCGTGCTGAGCACGTTGAAGATCGCCACCACGACCGCGTACGACAGCGGCACCTTCACCGTCGCCGGCTGGGGCGCGGCCCGTGAGGGTGGCGCGCAGCAGCGGTACCTGCTCAAGGCGAGCGTCCCGTTCGTCAGCGACTCCACCTGCAACTCCAACTACGGTGGCGACCTCATCCCCGCCGAGGAGATCTGCGCCGGCTACGCCAGCGGCGGCACCGACACCTGCCAGGGCGACTCGGGTGGCCCGATGTTCCGCCGTGACGCCACCAATGCCTGGATCCAGGTCGGCATCGTCAGCTGGGGCAACGGCTGCGCCCGACCCAACTACCCGGGCGTCTACACCCAGGTGAGCTACTTCGCCTCGTCGATCGCCTCGGCCGCGGCGAGCCTCGGCGGCTGACCGTACGACCCCGCGGGCGGCCCGGACGACGGCGGTCCGGGTCGCCCGCCCGTGCCGGGCGGCGTCCGGCGGGCCCACCTCGGCGGCGGCAGTGGGCCAGCCGACAGATTCGGTGGCCCGCGCGTCCCGGTGCGAAAGGGGCGGCCATGATGGGTCCGTGCAGATCCTGTCCATCCAGTCGTCGGTCGCCTACGGCCACGTCGGCAACTCGGCCGCCGTCTTCCCCCTGCAGCGTCTCGGACACGAGGTGTGGCCGGTGTTGACCGTCCACTTCTCCAACCACACCGGGTACGGCGCGTGGCGCGGCCCGTTGCTGGCGGCCGGCGACGTGGCCGAGGTGATCGCGGGCATCGCCGACCGGGGCGTTCTCGGCAGCGCCGACGCGGTGCTGTCCGGCTATCAGGGTGACCCGGCGATGGGCGCCGTGATCCTCGATGCCGTCGCCCAGGTCAAGGCCGCCAACCCGGCCGCCGTGTACTGCTGCGATCCGGTGATGGGCGACGTCGGCCGGGGGATGTTCGTCCGGCCCGGCATCCCGGAGTACCTGCGCGACACCGTCGTGCCGCGCGCCGACATCATCACGCCGAACCACTTCGAGCTGGACTTCCTCGCCGGCCGTACGACCACCACCCTCGCCCAGGTGCTGGAGGCGGTCGACGTCGTCCGCGCCACCGGGCCGAGGCACGCCCTGGTGACGAGCGTGCTGCACGACGACGTGGCGGCGGGTTCGCTGGAGGTGGTGGCGGTCTCCGGCGAGGGCGCCTGGGCGGTCACCACTCCGCTGCTGCCGATCAACCCGAACGGCGGCGGCGACGTCACCGCGGCGCTGTACCTGGCGCACCTGTCGACCACCGGCTCGCCGGCCACCGCGTTGGAGCGCACCGTCTCGTCCGTCTTCACCGTCCTCGAAGCGACCCTCGCGGCGGGCACCCGGGAGATCCAGCTGATCGCGGCGCAGGACGCCATCGCCGAGCCACCGGCCCGGTTCACGGCCCGCCGGCTGCGCTGACCACAGCCCGGGCCGGGCCGGGCGTCAGCTCAGCGCAACGCGTCGTCGCGCAGTACCGCGTGCGCGCCGACGGTCTGGTTGACGATCTGGGTCACCCGTACGTCGACGACGACGCTGGCCAGCGCCACCGCGTCCGGCCGGCTGAGACCGTGCAGCCGTTGCAGGAGGGTCATCATCGCCTCCAAAGCACGGAACGTCGCCTCGTCGAGGGACGCTCCCACCCCCAGCGTCAGCCAGGCGTCGGCGGTACGGGCCACCGGGCCGGTGACCGGGAAGTCGTCGCGGACGTCGAAGGTCAGCGTCACCTCGTCCATCGGGCACTCGATCGCCGTGCCGCCCACCTCGCCGTCGCCCTGGGCGGCGTGCCCGTCCCCGACCGAGAACAACGCTCCGTCGACCGTGATCGGCAACAGCAGCGTGGTCCCGGCGGTCAGGTCCTTGCAGTCCAGGTTGCCGCCGCACTCGCGCGGCGGAGTGGTGGAGTGCCGTCCCGGTTCGGCCGGCGGCATGCCGAGCACCCCCATGAAGGGACGCAACGCCACCGTGTGGCCGTGCTGGTTGCGGCCGGTCATCGTCGCCGGGTCCAGCTCCCAGGCGTGCACCACCTGTGTCGACTCGACGTCGTAGCGCTCGTTGAACGGGCTCGGCCACCCGCCCGCCACCGTCGTACCCCAGGTGCCCGGCACGATCGCGTCGATGCGTACCGCGAGGGTCTGACCGGCGCGAGCGCCGCGGACCGCGACCGGCCCGACGAGCGCGTGCCCGTCCTCGGGCTGGCGCTGTGGGACCCGGGGGCGATCCCGGTTCGCGCCGCCGGGGTAGGGGCCGGCCGACCACCAGCAGTCCAGGGTGCGGTACGTGACGGTGTCGACGGAGTCGATGGTGAGCACCGGCGCGAGGTCGGGGGAGAAGTGCCCGTGCAGGGTCTTGTCGTCCGGTGCGAGGGTGTGTCGCATCTGCGCAGGCTACGTGTCGATCCGGTGTGGCGCGACCGCCGGTGGGCGTGGGTGCGCGGCCGAACGGGTCGGCCGCGCACCCAGCGCGGATCGGGTCAGTCGACGGTCGGCGGTGCCGTGCGGGCCGCCTCGGCCAGAGCGGCGGCGGCACCGGCGTACGGGTTGTAGCTGTAGCTGCGTGCCAACCCGGCCGGGACGGTGAAGTACTCGACGGACAGCTTCGCCGGGTCGCTCGCCAGCTCACCACGGGCGGGTACGTCGTTGCCGTCGTCCCAGCCCCAGGGAGCGTTCGCCGAGTTCGCCGAGCAGCTCCAGGTGCCGGTGCCGCAGTCGCCGGAGGTGTCGCCGGCGAAGGTGCCCAGGCTGGCGAAGAGGTTCGCGTTGGTCCGCTGCGCCCACAGGCCGCCGGTGGCGAAGATGTCGACGAGCTGGTAACGAACGTTACGGTCGTCGCCGTTTTCCGGCGTCTCGGCGACAGTGGACGGGTAGTAGACCAGGCCGTCGCCGTTGATGGCGTACTGCGGGTACGCCTTCAGTCCGTGGCCCTGCGCCTCCTGCGCGGTGACCGGGTGGGTGAACGAGTCGTGCGGCGAGGACTGGAACTGCAGGGTGCCGTCGACGCTCTCCCGGCCGCTGGTCCAGGTGCTGCCGGCCGGGGTGTACGAGTAGAAGTCGCTGTGCGCGACGGTGACCGCCCCGCGCAGGACGCCGTACGCGGAGCCGTCCCGCTCGATCGCGAAGAGGACGCCCTCGCCGTCGTTCTCGTGCTCGGTCTCGAAGAACGGGTGGTCGGTCCAGTCCCGTGGGTGGAAGAACAGGTACGTGATGTACCAGTGCGTGCTCGTCTCCACGACGGAGTAGTACACGTGCGCGGCGAGCGACGTGCCGGACGCCCCGGCCCGGTCCCAGTTGTTGCGCCCGTTCAGGTCGCCGTCGAAGTCCACGGCGGTGATGTAGTCACTCCGGCCGCCCAGGGCGTGCGTGCCGGTGGCGTCGACGTCCTGGTAGTGGATGGGCGCCCAGCGCAGGGCCAGCTCGGCTCGGCTGACCGCGGCGGTGGCGGGTGATGGCGTCGTGAGTGGGGTGAGCGTCAACGCCACCACGGTGGCCGCCGCCGTCAGTGTTGCCGCGAACCGCCGGCTCGTGCTGCTTCTGTCGCGCATGGTGTGCTCCCGCGTCGAAGTGACCTACCACCATGGATGATCGTCGATCTGAGGGCCCGGCGCGTGTCCTCGCGGCGACGGGGAAGCGGCGGGTGTCCGACGGGCTCGCGACAGCCCGCTTGTATCGACACTCATCGAATGCCATGCTGTGGTTCGGCCGCGCTCGGGAGCCGGCGTGGTCGATCTCTGCTCCGGAGTCGGGGACGCGCGAGGTGGCCGCACCACCCGCGCTCGGGCAGTCCCCGTCAGCGGCCGCATGCCGATCGCCGCCGGGCGGCCGCCGCGCAGGTCCGGACCGTTACGGTCGGCCGCCCATCCGTGGCCGCGACGGCGACGGCTTCTCGGAGGTACGGATGCGTCGCATCTTCCTGGCTCTCACGACCATCGCCCTGACCACCGCCACGACCGGCTGGGCCGCGATGACCGGCGTCGCCCAGGCGGCGCCGACGCCCTCGCCCACGCCATCGGTCACGGCCGCGCCGACACCCACCCCGGTCTGTCCGCCGGTGACGCCCATCGGCGGTCGGGTGTCCGCGGCCACCACCACCAGCCTGACCATCGCCTACTTCATCGCGGTCAGCCCGCCGTGCGGCTACCGGCCGCCGATCACCGTCGGACTCTTCGCCAGCCGCGACGACGCCTACGCGTGGCGGAACCCGGTGGCCGAGTTGGTCTCCGCCGAGCGCGACGGCACCGTCACCTTCGACCGGCTGACCCCCGACACCGAGTACTGGTTCGGGTTCCGCGACTCCGACGGCCGGTGGGAGCCCTACTACGGTGGGAGCGGTCGGACCGCCGCGCCGACGTCCTGCCGGGCGACCGCCACCATCGACTCGCGCTGGGGCACCGGATTCGTCGCCACGGTGACGGTCCGCAACGTCGGCACGCAACCGATGGACCAGTGGCGCGTCTCGTGGCGCTGGGCCGGCGACGAGCGGATCCAGGCGGTGTGGGGCGGTGTCGTCGACCCGGCCGGCCCCGATGTGGTGGTGCGCAACGCACCGTACAACGGAACGCTGGCGCCGGACGGGTCGACGACGTTCGGCCTGCTCGCGACGGCCAGCGCGCCGCCGGCCGGGCTGACGCTGACCTGCGCTCGCTGACCCCAGGTGACGTACCCGGGGGGTCGGCGTCGCGTCAGGGCTTGCGGGCCACCGCGCCGTAGGCGTCGATCCCCCGGGCGTCGGCCTCGTCGGGTCGCCACAGCGGGATCGGCACGAGACCGGGCTCCACCAGCGTCAACCCGGCGAAGCAACCGGCGAGATCCTCCGGGCTGCGCAGGATGTACGGGACACCGCCGTTCTCGGCCAGCCGCTGCGCCCCGGAGACCACCTGCGGGCTGGTGTTGGTGCCGTCCCAGAGCACCAGGTGGCTGCCGGAGGCGGTCGCGTCCATCGTCCGCCCGACGATCGAGCGCACCACCTCCAGGTCCGGCTCGTACCCCAGCACGCCCATGAACATGACGGCGATCGGCTGGTCGAAGTCGAGCGTCCGCGTCGCCTCGGCCAGGATGGCCTCCGGGTCGTGGTAGTCGGCCGGCACGTACGTCGTGACACCCTGCGCGGTCGTGCTGGCCAGCAGCGCGCGGGCGTGCACGAGAACCATCGGGTCGTTGTCGACGTAGACGATCCGCGCGTCGGGCGCGATGCCCTGGGCGACCGCGTGAGTGTTCTGCATGGTCGGCAGGCCGGTGCCGATGTCCAGGAACTGCCGGATGCCGGCCTCGGCGGCCAGGTACCGGACCGCCCGGACCAGGAAGCGGCGGGAATGCTGCGCCATCAGGACGATCTCCGGGTAGACCTCCGCGACCGCGTCACCGGCCGCCCGGTCCGACTGGAAGTTGTCCTTGCCGCCCATCCAGTAGTTCCAGATCCGCGCCGCGTGCGGCACGTCGGGCTGAAGCGTCGCGGTGAGTTCGGCATCCGGGCCGGCCATGCCAGGCTCCTATCGAGGGGTCCGTCGGGGTGAAACGAATTGTCCACTATCGACGCCGCCGACCTGGACCGGGTCGCCCGCAGCCGGGACGGGCGACCCGTCGACGTGTCACGGCGCTTCGACGACCTCCCGGCCCAGCGGCCAGAAGGCGGCCGGAACGAGCTTGAAGTTGGCGATGCCGAAGGGGATCCCGATGATCGTCACGCAGAGCGCGATGCCGGCGAGGATGTGGGACAGGGCCAGCCACCAACCAGCCAGCACCACCCAGAGCACGTTCGCCACCCCGGAGCCGACGCCCGCGCCCGGCTTGGGCACCAGCGTGCGGCCGAAGGGCCACAGCGAGTAGACGGCGAGGCGCAGCGCGGCGACGCCGAACGGGATGGTGACGACCAGCAGGAAGCAGATCAGCGCGGCGAAGCCGTAGCCGATCGCCAGCACGAGGCCGCCGCCGAAGATGAGCCACAGGACGTTCAGGACGAAGCGAATCACCCCTTCAGCATGAGCGATGCTCGCCACCGGGTCCGGACCGCCGTCGGGACCGACCCGGCGGCCGGGGCTCAGTCCGACAGGCCGCCGCAGGCGATCCCGTCGATCGTGCACGCCGTCGGCGTCGCGCCGACCGCCGCGCCGTTGACCCGGAAGGTCACCCGCGTCGAGGCGCTGCCCGGCACCTGCCCCACGCTGCCGTCCGGCACGAACGTCCACACCGTGCCGTCCTGGGTGGCCCGCGCGCCCTCGACCGCGCTGATCCGCAGCGACTCCCGGGGCAGCGTGATGGTCAGCGTCCACCGCGTCGCCGGCACCGGCCCCGGATTGCTGATCGTCACGGTCGCGCCGTAGCTGAGCAGCGCCTTGTCCTCGATGACGAAGTCGGCGGCGAGGGCGGCCGGGGTCGGCGAGGCCGACGAGGGGGTCACGGCCGGCGCGCTGGACGGCGGCTCGACGGGTGGCCGCGCCGCGCTGGCCGAGGGCGACCCCACGGTGGTCGGGCTGGTGGCGGCCGGCTGTGCCTGCCCCCGGGGCGTTTCCGGGCCCGGCGTGCCCAACTGGTCCACCGACGGGGGCGCGTCCAGGGTCACCGGCGCGAGCTGCTCCGGGGTACGCACCACGCCGACGATCGAGACCACCGTCGCCACCACCACCCCGAGCGCCGCGAATACGGCGACCCAGGTGGCCCGCGACACGTCGGCCCGGCCGGTGACCACCCGCCGTAGAGCTGTGGCAGCGGCCACGATCCGGTCCAGCAGGATGATCGCCACAGTACGCCGTGGCTGCGGCGGTGTTGCCGGCACTGCCTTTCTCCCCTTCACTTCGTCGCCGGACGCCCGCCCACGACCGCTGGGTCGCGGTGGCACCCGAGCGGTCACAGGGCGCGCAGCCCGACGAGTATCGACTCGAGCAGCTCCTGCGACGGCAGCTCCGACAGCGACGGCGGTTCGTGCGTCTCGACCAACCCCGCCCCCAGCAGGTCACCGAGGAGGACCCGAACGGTGCCGAGGGGCAGATCCAGCTCGGCGCTGACCTCAGCCACCGACACTGGATGGTGACACAGCTCGACGATCCGCGCCTGTTCGGGGAAGAGCGACGTGGGCGACGTCGCCGACCGCCGCGCGACCACCAGTGAGATCAGGTCGAACCGGCCGCGCTCCGGCGTCGTACGCCCACCGGTTATCGTGTACGGACGGGCGACCGGGCCGGCGTCGTCGTCGTACCACGCCTCGTCAGCCGAGCCGGCGCTGGGCACCAGAATCTCCGCTCCTCGCCGCGGCGGCGGTCTCCAGGCGGATCGGCAGGTGCCGTTCGGCCTGCCCGACGAAGAGCGCGACCTCGTACGCCATGTCGCCCACCTCTACCTCGTCGCCGGAGATCCGCACGGTCAGGATCGTCCCGTTCGAGATGGTGGCCACGAAGAGGAACGCCCGCGACATCTGCACCACGATCTGGCGCAGCTCGCCCGCGTCGCACGTCCGGGTGGCGGCCAGTCCCAGCGCCAACAGGCCGGCGACGATCCCGGAGATCTCTTCGGCCAGCTTCGCCTGCACCTGCCGGGAACCGCCGAGCGGGAGCCCGTCCGGGGAGAGCACCACGGCGAATTCCGCACCGCGTACCCGGTCCACCAGGCGGTCCAGCGCGCCGGTCAGGCTGTCCTCGGTGACCACTGCGTGCGTCATCGATGTCTCCTCGTTGTTCTCGTGATCGGCAGCTCGACGGTCTCGGGGCCGGCGTTGCCGGGGCCGGGCACGGGCGGCCCGGATTGACGGATCCGCATCGGCAGCCCGTCGGCACTGCCCGGCGGGGCGGCGTCGGGCACCTCGGCCGCGCCGGGCATCGGCCGGTACATGGGCCCCGGCGACGTCGCGTCCGGGCCGCCGGTCACGGTGACCAGCTCGGCCGGCAGGTGCACGATGGCGGCCGTCCCGCCGCGTCGGCTGGGCCGCAGGATGACCCGGGCACCGCACCGGGCGGCCAGCAGGGCGGCCGCGTACAGCCCTCCGGCGTCGCTCGGCGGGTCGTTCGGCGGGCTGGCGAGCAGGCGGTTCGCCTCGTCGAGCGCGGTGGCGTCGAGGCCGGGACCGTCGTCGACCACCACGATCGCGCAGCCGTGGGGCCGGTGCTCGCCGGTGACCCGGACCGTGGTGTCGGTGGTCGAGAAGGTCAGGGCGTTCTCGATCAGCTCGGCCAGCAGGTGCACGACGTCGGTGACGGCGGGGCCGGCGAGCGACCACGGCCAGTGCGGCGCCACCAGCACCCGGTGGTACTCGGGCACCTCGGCGACCGCGCCGCGCGTCACGTCGAGCAGGGGGACCGGGCGTCGCCAGCGGCGCGCGGGCCGCGCCCCGGCGAGGGTGATCACCTTTTCCACGTTGCGGCGGATGCGGGTGGTGAGATGGTCGAGCTGGAACAGCTCGTCGGCCTCCGAGGCGTCGTGTTCCCGCCGCTGCATCGCGTCGAGCAGGTCGAGCTGGTCGCGCAGCAGAGCCTGGTTGCGCCGGGTGATCCCCAGGAACAGATCGGTCGCGTGACGTTCCCGCGCCGGCCCGCCGCCCTGACCGCCGCCGTTCTCGGCAACCGGCGGCACGGGAGGCAGACGGTCGACGGGCGCGGTCGGCGGTTCCGACCGAGGCTGGTCGGCGCCCGACGGGGCTTCGTGTTCGGGCCTGCGGCGTACGGTCCTGGCCCAGCCCAGCAGCACCGCGAGTACGGCGATCAGCCCGAGACCCACCACCAGGCCGGTCCGCCCCACGATCACCGCGGCGCCGGGTGTGGCCCGTTCGACGCTCGCGCGGGCGGTCGACGTCACCAGCTCGTGCAGCGCGCCGAGGGCGGGGTCCGCCGCCGCGCGCCACTCCTGCGCGCTGACCCCGCGCAGCGCGTCGGCCCGGTCCGTGCGCAGCAGCGTGTCCTCCACGGCGAGCAGGCCCGCGAACTCGGGGCCCGCCACGAGCCGCTGGTACGCGCCCTGGCCGCCGGCCGGCAGACCGCCCGTCGCCTCGGCCCGGGCGTACCGCTGGACGGCCACCAGCTCGACCAGCCGGCGACGCTCCTCGGCGCTCAGTCGACCACTCAGGACGGCCGCCGTGACCAGAGTGTCCTCCCTGGCCAGCAGCTCACGGGCACGGGCCAGCGCGATCACCGCGCGGGTGTCGACCGCCAGCCTGCTCTCGTACGCGCCCCACTCCGGTCCGTACACGTCGAAGGCGGCGTCGACGAGCTGGTCGTACCCGTCGACCGCGCCCGCCTGGTCGAGCTGCCCGTCGTCCACCCGGGACCGGATCGCCCCCAGCCCGTTCAGCCTCCGGATCAGGGTCTCGGCCCGGTCGCGGACCGCCCCCGCGCTGAGCAGGCGAAGGTCGTGACCGTTCCCGAACGCCCGGACCTGTGCCGCCGCCACGTCGGTCGCCGCCCGCGCCCCGGCCAGCGTGGCCCGCGCGGGAGCGGCGTCGGCCAGCGTCTCGGCGGTCGCCCGGCGCTCGGTCTGCAGGCTCAGGACCAGCCGGTCGATGGGCTGGCCCAGGGTGTCGGCCAGGGCCCGCACCCGCAGCAGGTCCAGGGCGTCCTGGCCGGTCAGGCAGGCCGCGTACGACCACAACGTGAGCAGCACCGCCGCCGTCGCGACGAGCCGGACCCCCGGTCGTCGGGCGCGCGTCACGTGGCGCTCCGTCCGGTGCGCCGGCTCATCGGGCCGACCGCTGCGGCCACGGCTGCCCGGCGGCGTCGCTGGCCCGGTCGGCGACCATCGTCCGCAGCAACGCCAGCAGCTCCGCCCGGTTGGCGCAGTGCAGCCGGTTGCGCATGCGCGCCACGTGGTGCTCCACGGTCTTGGCCGAGATGAAGAGCCGGTCACCGATCTCCCGGTAGGTCAGCCCGGCCAGCACCAGCTCGGCCACCTCGTACTCGCGGTCGCTCAGCCCCTGCTGGGTGGGGCCGGCGGCGGCGACCGGCGTGGCGGTCGCGCCGTCGCTCGGGCGCTGCCCACCGGGCGCACCGGCCGGCCGACCCTGGAGCACCCGGGCGCACTCGAGCAGGGTGGTCATCGCCCGCCGGTCCGCGGTGCGGATCGCGGCCTGACCGGCGAGGCGCGCGCCGTCCCAGCACAGTCCGGTGTCGTGCAGGCCCCGGGCGGCGGCCTCGACCCGTACCGGGTCGACCACACCCCGTAGTACCTCGACCCAGCTCTCGGCGGCCGCGGCGACCACACCGGCGTAGCGGCTGTGCTCGGCGGCGGCGAGCAGGGCCGCGACGTGGTCGTCGGCGGCCGTCGGCTCGCCGGTCAGGATGGCGGCGTGCAGGCCGCTCCAGTGCAGCGGGACACTCCACAGGGTCGGTGTGCCGAGTCGGTCGAGAAGGGCGGCGCCCTCCCGCAGGTAGGGCGCCAACCGGGCCACGTCACCGAGCCGCGCGCCCGCGATGGCCAGTTCGCCCAGCGGCAGCAGCGTGAACAGGTCGACCCCGTGGCGGACCACCGCCTCCAGCGCCTGGCCCCACCCCCGCTTGAGCGCGCCGAGGTCGCTGGTGCGCCGGGCGATGCCCATCCGCAGCGCGGCGGCGAAGAGCAGGTCGCGGGACTCCAACGGGCGTTCGTCGGCGGTGACCGTGGCGAGGCGCTCGGCGGCCGCGAGCGTCTGACCTCGGACCATGAGGATCCAGGCCTGAAACAGCCGGTGCCGGCGGGCCATCAGCGGGCCGCCGACACCGCCGGCCTGCGCGCGGTGCAGGACCCGCTCGGCGATGTCCAGTTCGCCACAGTGCACGGCGGTCAGCGCGGCCAGCGCGGCTGGACTGTCCGGCAGGAGGGCCGCCCGACCGTCCGGCTCCAGCAGGGCGGCGGACTGCACGAGCGCGGAGAGCGCCGCGCTCGGCGTGCCGGTGACGCCCTCGCGTACTCCGTCGGCCATCAGCCGGGCGGCGCTCGCGTGCAGGGTGGGCGGTGCGCCGGCGGGCTCGTCCACGCGCGGCCCGTCGGCGGTCAGGTCGCCGATGGCGAACCCGCCCACGCAGGCGAACGCCACCGACGAGGCGGTGCCCGACCACCGGTACAACTCGACGCTACGGCTGGCATGGCCCCGGTGCGCCAGCGCGGTCGCGGCCACCGCGGCCGCCTCGGCGCGGACCTCCGGGTCGGCGGTGGTCAGCAGCCGGTCCGCCAGGCGCAGCGCGTCGTCGAGGTCACCGGCGAGCGCGGCCGCGAGAGCCTGCCGGGCGCCGGTCGGGTGCCCGGCCGCGGTGGCGGCGGCGAACAGCTCGGCGGCGAAGGCCGGCTCGTCGGCAAGCGCCTCCTGCGCCGCCGCGGCGAGTGTCGGAGCCGGACAGTCACCGAGGACGCCCACCGCGAGCAGCGAGCGGACCAGCGGTAGCACCGGACCGCCCCGGGCGAGTTGCAACTCGGTGAGGCGTCGCCAGAGGGCGCTGCGCTCGGTGGCCGGGCTGAGCGTGGTGACGGCCCGGCGGACCAGCGGGGTGAGCCGGCCGTCCGCGCCGATCAGCCCGGCCGCCCGGGTCGTGGCGATCAGCTCGTCGACCGCCTCCGGCTCCTGATTCAGGAGCGGGCCGAGCATGGCCACCGGTAGCGGTATGCCGGCCGCGACCGCGAGCAACAGTCGTCGTACGGGGGCGGGCTGGATCTCCAGCTCCGGCGCGAACTCGAGGACGACGGTTCGGGGCGGCTCGGCCGGGACGGTGGTCAGGCTCGGTGCCGCGCGCAGGCCACGGGTGAGCCGCTCGACGTCGCGGGGGACGCCCCCGGTCTGCGTGTGTACGAAGTCGACGAGCTCGGCGCGCTGGGTCAACTCGGGGACGGCAGCGACGAAGGCCTCGGTCTGCTCCCGGGTGAACGGCCCGAGCAGCACGGCCTGCCCGTCGCGGCGCAGCGTGTCGACCAGCTCGGTGAGGGCTGCCGACCGCGGCCAGGGGCGGTGGGCGACAACCAGCCGGTGCCGGCGGGTGGCGACCAGGCGCAGCAGCACGCCGATTCGCTCGTCGTCGAGCAGGTGCGCGTCGTCGACCAGGATCAGGTCGTCCGGGTCGACGGGCTCGCCCGGCCCGGGAACACCCGTGCGTACGGTGACGCCGGCCCGTTGCTGGATGCGCGTCAGCTCGGCGAGCAGGGCGGTCTTGCCGTGCCCGGCAGGGCCGGCCAGGCCGACGGTGAGCGGCGCGACCGGATCGTCGGCGACCCTGTCCAGCAGGGCCCTGGGCGCCCGGCCCAGCACCAGTCGGGAGTCGACGAGGTCGTTCATGATCATTGTGGTCATCCTTCGCGTCCCCGGCTGAGCGTCAGTGCCAGGCGGGACACCTTCGGCAGGTCGAGGGGCAGGATCCGGACCGGCGGTCGGGGTGGCGGTTCGCCCGGATCGGTGGCGTGGTCCCGGGGTCGCCGCAGGGCCGGGATGCTCGCTCGGCCACCACCCGGGACCGGCGCCGGATCGCGGACCGGGGCCGGAGGTCCAGGGCGCGGCCGGGGTGACACCACCTGGCAGGCGGCGCTCGCCGCTCCGGTGGCGGCGGTGAGCTGCGCGTCCGGCTCGACCTCGACCGGCACATTGAGCGCCGTGCTGATCAGCTCGGTGACCAGCGGGATGCGGGTCGAGCCGCCGGCCAACAGGACGCCGTCGAGCTGTGTCGGCGTCAGGCCGGCGCCCCGCACCGTGCGCAGCAGGAGGTCCACGGTGGCCTGCACGGCGACCGGCATGCGGGTGGATCTCGGCTGGCGTGCCGGGGAGGTACGCGACATCGTCGTGCGGTGGCCGACGCGGGCGCTGCGGCAGGTGACGCTCGTCGACACCCCGGCGCTCAGCGCGGTCGACGAGCAGGGGCACGCGCCGGTGCTGGACCGGGTGCTGGCCGACGCGGACGCGGTGTTGTTCCTGACCCGGGATGGCCGCGACAGCGATCTGCGGGTGCTGGAGTCCGGTCGGGACAGTGCCGTCGGGCAGGCCGCCCCGGTCAACGTGATCATGGTGTTGTCCCGGGCGGACGAGGTGGGCGGTGGCCGGATCGACGGGCTGCTCACCGCCCGACAGTTGGCCCGTCGGCACCACCGTGATCCCCGGGTGGGCGCGTTGGCCGTCAACGTGGTGGCGTGCAGTGGAGCCGTCGGCCTCGCGGGTCGGCTGCTCGGCGAGTCCGACTTCGCCGCGCTGGCGACGCTGGCCGGGGTGCCCCGCGCCGGGTTGGAGCCCCACCTGCTCTCCGCCGACCGCTTCGTCCGTGGCGAACTTCCGGTGCGCCTCGACCCCGAGGTGCGCGCGGGCCTGCTGGACCGGTTCGGCCTCTTCGGTATCCGGCTGGCCACGACGCTGGTACGCGGTGGGTTCGACACCCGGGTGGCGATGTCGGCCGAGCTGATCCGGCGCAGTGGGCTCACCGAGCTGCGTGAGTCGATGACCCGCTGTTTCGTCGATCGGCGCGACGCGCTCAAGGCGCGCTCGGCGCTGGCCGCCGTGGAGTCCCTGGTGCGGGCCGAGCCGGTCCGGGGCAGCGACGAGTTGGTCGGCGCGATCGAGCAGATCTTGGCGGGCGCGCACGAGTTCCGTGAGTTGCGCCTGCTGGTGGCGTTGCGCAACGCCCGTCTCGGTTTCGACGCCGAGTTGGCCGCCGAGGCGCAGCGGCTGGTCGGCGGCGAGGGCGTCTCCCTGGCCGCCCGGCTCGGTGTCGAGCACAAAGCGACCACCCAACGGCTCTGGGAGACCGCCGCCGACGCCCAGTGGCGGTGGCGGGACCGGGCGGAGGATCCGCTGCTCCCACTGACCCAGCGGCGTGGTGCCGAGGTGGTCGTGCGCAGTTGCGAGGGGATGCTGGCCGAGCTGGCGGCGGGCGGTCGCTGAGCGGCCACGAGTCCACCCGGGACGCTACGGGCGCGTTTCACGGCGATCAACCCATTGACAGGGCCGTGGTTGCCCGGAAGCATCTGCCCAACATCCACCGGATCTGCCCTCGCTTGTCAGGCACGCCCGATGACAACGATGTCAGAGCCGGCCCACCCTCCACTGCCACCCAGACGCTCGACGTACTCGACCGGATCGAGTCGAAAGGTCCCGCCCCCATGCCGTATCTCCCCCGTACGCGCGCCGTCTCCCTGCGGATAGCCGTGGCGACAACCGCCGTCCTGCTTCCCCTGGGGATGGTCGTCGCCGCGCCGCTGGCCAGCGCCGCGCCGAGCGCCCCGCCACCGGGCGCCTTCCGTTCCTCGTTCGAGTCGGCCGACCCGCAGCCCGCCACGAGCACCGTCGAGGTCGACCGCTCGGGTCGCCCCGTGCAGGGCAACCTCAGCGGATCGAGCGACGCGAACCTGCCCGGCAGTCTGCTCGGCCAGGTCGAGGCCGTCACCGCGAGCGCCCAGAACCCGCCGAACGAGATCGCGGCGAACCTCGCCGACGGGAACCCGTCGACCAAGTGGCTGGCGTTCGAATCGACCGCGTGGGTGACGTACCAGCTGGCGAAGCCAGCGGTCGTCAAGCGGTACGCGCTGACCTCGGCGGACGACGAGCCGGGCCGCGATCCCCGCGACTTCACCCTCCAGGGGTCCACCGACGGCAGCGCCTGGGTCGACCTGGACCGCCAGACGAAGCAGAGTTTCGCCAAGCGGTTCGCCACCAACAGGTACGGCGTCACCAACACGACGGCCTACGGCTGGTACCGGCTGGTGGTCTCCGCGAACTCCGGCGACACCCTCACCCAGCTCGCGAGCTGGGACATCAGCGACGGCTCGGACGTCCGACCGCCGGCCACGCCCATGGTCACCGAGATCGGCCCCGGCCCGGCCGGTGGGTACACGACGAAGCCGGGCGTCGGCTTCACCGGGCTGGCCGCGTTGCGCTACTACGGTGGCGCCCAGACCGACGGCCGCTCGTACGCGACGAACAAGCTGTTCGACGTCGACATCCCGGTCGGACCGAACACCCACCTGTCGTACCGGATCTTCCCCGAGTTCACCGGCCAGGACGCCCGCTACCCGTCCACCTACGCCTCGGTCGACCTGCACTTCACCGACGGCAGCTACCTCAGTGCGCGCTCGGCCGTCGACCAGCACGGCAACCCGCTGACCCCGGCCGGCCAGGGCGCCTCGAAGGTGCTCTTCGCCGACCAGTGGAACGCGGTCAGCGCCGACGTCGGCGCCGTCGCGCGCGGCAAGACGATCGACCGCGTCCTGCTCGCCTACGACGACCCGCAGGCCACCGAGGAGACCCTCTTTAAGGGGTGGCTCGACGACGTCGAACTGACTCCGAGCCCGGCGACGATCGACGGGTCTCGGCTGACGAACTACGTCGACACCCGCCGCGGCACCAACTCCACGGGCGGGTTCTCGCGCGGCAACAACCTGCCGATCACCGCCGTACCCAACGGGTTCAACTTCTTCACCCCGGTGACCGACGCGACCTCGGACTCCTGGGAGTACGACTACCACCGCGCCAACAACGCCGCCAACCTGCCCACGTTGCAGGGCCTCGCGATCTCCCACGAGCCCAGCCCCTGGATGGGCGACCGCAACCAGATGTCGGTGATGCCGGTGGCCGGCGACGGCCCCCTCACCGGAGCGCCCGCCAGCCGGGCGCTGGCCTTCCGCCACGACGACGAGACGGCACGGCCCGACCTCTACCGGGTCGTGCTACAGAACGGCCTGGTCGCCGAGATGACGCCGACCGACCACGCCGGCATCATGCGGTTCGCCTTCGGACCGGGACCGTCCACCGGAAGTCTCGTGTTCTCCAAGGGCACCTTCACCCTCGGCGCCGACAGCACGTTCACCGGTTGGGTCGACAACGGAAGCGGCCTCTCGGCCGGACGTAGCCGGATGTTCGTGTCCGGTGAGTTCGACCGCGCGCCGGCAGCCGTCACGGCGACGTCCGCGACCTTCGACGTCTCCGCGAACCGTCAGGTCACGATGCGGATCGCGACCTCGTTCCTCTCCGTCGAGCAGGCCCGTCGCAACCTCGACCTGGAGGTGACCGGCCGGAGCTTCGACGCGATCCGGGACGCCGCCACCGCCGCCTGGAAGGACCGCCTCGGCCGGGTCGAGCTGCGGGGCGCGACCGAGACGCAGCTCGTCACCATGTACTCGAACCTGTACCGGCTGAACCTCTACCCGAACTCGCAGTCGGAGAACACCGGCACCGCCGCCGCTCCCCGCTGGCAGTACGCCAGCCCGGTGTCCGCGCCGACCGGCACGTCGACCGCCACCCGGACCGGCGCGAAGATCGTCGACGGGCAGATCTACGTCAACAACGGGTTCTGGGACACCTACCGCACGGTGTGGCCCGCGTACTCGCTGCTCTACCCGGACGTCGCCGCGAAGATCTCGGACGGGTTCATCCAGCACTACCGCGACGGCGGCTGGATCGCCCGCTGGTCGTCGCCCGGCTACGCCGACCTGATGACCGGCACCAGCGCGAACGTGGCCCTGGCGCAGGCGTACCTCACCGGGGTCAAGCTGCCCGACCCGCTCGCGGCGTACGACGCGGCCGTCAAGGACGCGACCGTCGCGTCCGGACGCGGCGCGGTCGGCCGCAAGGGCATCGAGACATCGCTGTTCCTCGGCTACACGCCGACCAGCACCGGCGAGTCGGTGTCGTGGGCGCTCGAGGGCTACATCAACGACTACGGCATCGGCAACATGGCCGCCGCGTTGGCGAAGGACCCGGCCACGCCGAAGTCGCGGCGCGACCAGCTCAAGGAGGAGTCCCGGTACTTCCTGGAGCGGGCCCGCAACTACGTGCACCTCTTCGATTCCAAAACGAAGCTCTTCCAGGGCCGCGACGCGGCCGGTACCTTCCTCGCCGGTGACCCGCTGGACTGGGGCGGCGTCTACACCGAGACCAACGGCTGGAACTTCGCGTTCACCGCACAGCAGGACCCGCAGGGCCTGATCAACCTGTACGGCGGGCAGAAGGCGCTGCGCGACAAGCTCGACACCTTCTTCGTCACTCCGGAGAACGCCGACCGCCCGGGCGGCTACGGCGGCGTCATCCACGAGATGATCGAGGCCCGCGCGGTGCGGATGGGGCAGCTCGGCATGAGCAACCAGCCGTCGCACCACATCCCGTACCTGTACGACGTCGCCGGCGCTCCGGCGAAGACGCAGGCGGCCGTGCGCGAGATCCTGCGGCGTCTCTACGTGGGCAGCGAGATCGGCCAGGGCTACCTGGGCGACGAGGACAACGGCGAGATGTCGGCCTGGTACGTCCTCAGCTCGCTGGGCATCTACCCGTTGCAGGCCGGGTCGACCCACTGGGCGATCGGCTCGCCGCAGTTCACCCGGATGACCGTCCACCGCCCGACCGGCGACATCGTGGTCAACGCCGCGAACAACAGCAACCGCAACGTGTACGTGCAGAGCGTGAAGGTCAACGGCAAGAAGCAGCGCGACGTCTCCGTCGAGGTGTCCGCGCTCGCCAAGGGCGGAACGATCGACTTCCAGATGGGACCGAACCCGTCGTCCTGGGGCACCGGTCGCGACGCCACGCCCCCGTCGCTGACCAAGGGCGACGCCATACCGCAGCCTTTGCGGGACGTCACCGGGCCGGGCCTCGGTACCGCAACCGTCAGCGGCGGTCCGGACGCGTCGACGCTGTTCGACGACTCGTCCACCACCCAGCTCACGACGTCGTCGGGCACGCCGCAGATCGGCTGGGCGACCCGTGGCGGCCGGCAGAAGCCGACCTACTACACCATCACCTCCGGCGCGACCGCGGGCGACCCGGCGGACTGGCGGTTGCAGGGCTCCACCGACGGCCTCACCTGGAGCACGCTGGACGCGCGGGCGGGCGAGGTGTTCCGCTGGCGCAACCAGACCCGGCCGTTCCGGATCGACAGGCCCGGGCGGTACTCCCAGTTCCGCCTCGTCGTGACGAAGACCGTCGGCGCGGCACAGCCGACCCTCGCCGAGATCGAGCTGCTCGCCGGGGGCGACCTCGACCTGAGCGGCGGTGACATCACGGTGACCGCCGCCGATGGCGTGCACGCCCGCTCCGGCGCGCCCGCCACGATGGCTCTGGCCACCGTCACCGGCGGCGTCGCCGACGACTACCGGGCCACCATCGACTGGGGTGACGGCTCACCGGCCACCGAGGGCACCCTGACGCTGAGTTCCCGCGAGGTCTACCGCGTCAGCGGCGAGCACACCTACGCCACGCCGGGCTACCACCAGGCGAGCGTCACGGTGACCGACGGCGTCGGTCAGGGCTCGGTGACGGTCGGCGTCGACGTCGCGTACGCGGCGAACTCCGGCCTCACCGCGGCATTCGACACCGTGTGTGTCGGCGACGAGGGCACCCTCGCGGCGGACTGCGACGCGAAGTCGTGGGCGTACTCGCGGGCGGCACTCTCGGCGGCCGGCGTGACCCAGGGGCAGCGGCACCAGGTGCCGGGCACCCCGCTGGGCTTCACCCTGCCGCAGGTCCCGGCCGGGCAGCCGGACAACGCCACCGGCAACGGCGCGACGATTTCCCTGCGCCTGCCCGCCGACGCCCGGAGCATCTCGTTCATCGGCGCCGGTACGCAGGGCAACCAGGCAACCACCGGTACGGCGACCTTCGGCGACGGCAGCACCGCGAGCATTCCGATCCAGTTCAGTGACTGGACACTGGGCGGCAACGCCAACGGCACACCGTCGTACGGCAACGTCGTGGTCGCGAAGTCCGCGTACCGGCTCAGTGGCACGAGCCGCGACGGCGCCCAGCCGTTCCTGTTCGCCACCACGCCGTACCAGATCCCGGCGGGTAGGACGCTGGTCTCGGTGACCCTGCCGACGCAGACCGGCGACCCGCGCTCGGCGGGCCGGATCCACGTGTTCGCCGTCGCCGACGACGGCACGCCGGCTGCCGCGCTGGTGACCGCCGCCCCTGGCGACCAGAGCGTCGACGCCGGGCAGGTCCTCACGGCGAACCTCGGATCGGTGACCGGCGGTCTTCCCGACACGACCGGCTACCACGCCCGCGTCCAGTGGGGCGACGGCACGGTTCCGGACGGCGCCACGGTCGGTGCGGACGGCGCGCTGAGCGGCCGGCACACCTACGCCCGTGAGGGCACCTACACGGTGCGCGTCACCGCGTGGGACACGGTGTCCAGCAGCACCTCGAGCTTCACCGTCACCGTCCGGCGGGCCGGGGCGGCCACCACCCTCGCGGTGTCCGGCACGCAGTCCGTCGCCGCCGGCGACGCGGTCACGGTCGTCGGCAGCGGGTTCGCCGCCGGCGAGCGGGTGACGGTGGGCCTCGCGGCCGGCACGACCCGCGAGGTGACGGTCTCGGCGTCCGCGACGGGCACGGTCCGCGCGACCGTCGCGACCTCCGGGGACACGCCACCGGGGCGGTACGCCGTCCGCGCCACCGGCGCGTCCTCCGGTACGCCGGCGACGGCAACCGTGCAGGTGACCGTGGGCTCGACGGACCCGGCCTACCAGCCGCGCCTGTCGTTGCCCACGCCGTCCGCGCCGCGTGGCACGTCGATCACGGTCGACGGCTCCGGCTTCGCACCGAACGAGGAGATCTCGGTCAGCCTCGGCGACGGCCGTCGGGTCGGCACGGTGCGCGCGAACGGTGACGGCATCGTCGCCGGCGGTACCGTCGGCGTCCCGGATTCGACGGAGCCCGGAGTCACCAGCGTGACGCTGTCCGGGTCCCGCTCGAAGGCGACGGTGTCCCGACCGTTCACGGTCACCGGCACGAAGTAGGCCGGAAGCACATCAGTCGGGGGGGGCGGGCCGGGACGCCCGCCCCGCCCCCCGTACAGCAGGGCCCCCCGGCACCCCGACCCCCGGGCGGGGGCCAGCCCGAGCCCCCACC